>JAITSE010000061.1 GCA_031288005.1 Treponema sp. | reverse complement strand
CAGCCAGACACAAAACTCCCAAAAGCGCTGAACAAAGAATTTTTTTCATAATGAACCTCCTAAAATTATTGTGATTATAATTATTTCACAATAATAATAAATTGTCAAGAAAAAATTTTTATATATGCAAGCCATTAAGCTCGGCGGCACATGGGCGCTGCCGCCGCCTTGTTTCAAGCCGCCCGGCGTTTACCGGCTATGAGTTGTACTTAGCTTTTAATGCTTCCGCAACCAGCGGGGGGACCATGGCGGATACATCCCCGTGGAAAGAGGCCAGTTCCTTTATTGCCGAAGATCGGAGGACAAAATACTCGGGGTCGGTGGTCATAAACATTGTCTCTATCCTGGAATCCAGAGCTTTGTTCATCATGGAAAGCTCAAATTCGTAGGCAAAGTCGTTTACACCCCGGACGCCGCGGACCATGATGCGTATGCCGTGAAGCTTCATGTAATCCACAATCAGGGAATCCCATGCGGCAACGCTTACGTTTTTGCGCGATTTTGTCAGCTCTTTCAGCATGGCGATCCGCTCGTCAAGTGAAAAAAGATATTTTTTCTCCCGGTTCGCTGCGGCCAGCACAATCAGTTCTTCAAAGACGGAACTTGCCCGCTCTATGATGTTGAGATGCCCGAATGTTGGAGGGTCAAAAGACCCGGGAAACACGGCCTTCTGCATTATTTTGTAACCATAATGCGGGGTGAAAAAGCAGTCAAGGGGAACAGGCCGGAGTGAAGACGGCCCGGCGCGCCGGATTTATTCATCCGGGAATTTCGTCCGCTTTGTAAAATATTTTTAGGCAGTCAGAATGCCAGGCATCCGGCCAGGGCAGCTTCCTCGCCGGGCGAAAGTTCCCCCGGAAGGATCAGCGGGCTGCGGGACGAAGGCGGGAGCAGAAAACCTTTTTCCAGGAAACGGCGGAACAGGCCGGCCCAGCTTTCTTCATCCTCAGTGTCCCGGGTAAGGTAGACGCCCCGGCGCCGCCATTCGCTTTTCCCCAGGGCTTTTCGTATGCGGGGAAATTTGAGCGCGCCTCGTTCAGGAGCGGCGGCGATTAGATCCCACACGCTCCGGGCAGCGGCGGCCAAAACCGCCGGGGAAATGCAGTCCTGGCCGGAAACGGGAAAAGCGGTTTCCATTGCATTGTCCAAGATTAGAACCTGGGGAGCGCCGGCCAAAGCCAGGGGCATTACCGGAACCAGCGGCGATGCCGGCGGCGATGCCGGCTCCGCTTCGGCTTCGTTTTCCAGGAAAGGCCGCCACAGTATGGGAGCCGGCTTTTCCGAAGCGCGGCAAACTTCTGGCCGGGCCGGGCGGGAAGCCGCGGCAAAGGCCGGATCCGGGAAAGGAGAGCCGGCGTCATAGCCGGCCAGAGCCAGAGCGCGGCGCAGGGCGGCCTCGTCAGGATAGAGGCGGACAGCCTTGCCGGGGAAGATGCGGGACAGCGCCTTAACAAGCCGGCCCTCGTAACAACCAGGGAAGGGAGCAAAAAGCCCCCGGGCAGCGGCGTTTTTCAGTTCCAGGAGAACGCCTGAGGGAGTATGGCCCAGGACGGCCCTGCCCCCATACTGCCAAAGGTCAATAAAGCGGCGGCCGTCTTCGGCATAGAGCCGGAAAGCCCTGGCCCGCCGGATGCGCGGCAGGGAGCGGAGAAGCGCCGCCCCGGGAAAAAATCCGCGCTCCAAATTGAGAAAAATCCCCGCGCCGTTGTTTTCTTCACAAGCCATAAAAATTCTAATCGTCCCCGATTTTGATGAAGCGCGAGCTTTGAAAGGCGCTCAGAAAACTGAGTTCCCCGCCCGCCTCGAAACGCACCCGGACAACAGGGCCGTCCTCAGTTTCACGTATGCTCTCAACGCCGCCATAGCCGTGATCGTCATGGAAGATGCGCTCTCCCACCCTCCAACGGCCGTCGGAGGAAAGCGCGCTCGTTTTGCCGGAAAGCCCCCGGCCCGCGCCAGGCGCGGAAGAAGGGTCCCGGCCTAAATGCGGCGGCCCAAAGCCGGACGGAACGCCGCCTATGACGCGCAGTGAAGAAGTCCCGGCTTCCCGCAGGAAAATAGACGGCTCCGACGGCATTACCCGGCCAAAGATCCGGCGGACGGCGCAGCAAGTAAAGTAAAGCTCGTCCATTGCCCTGGTAGCGCCCACGTAAAAAAGCCGCCTCTCCTCCTCAAGATCATCATCCCGTTTGTCTTCCCGGGGAAACACCCCCTGCTCCACGCCGGTCATAATCACCCGGCGGAATTCCAGGCCCTTTGTGTTGTGCAGAGTAATCAAAGTTACCATATCCGTGCCGCCGTTTTCCCCGGCGCTCTCCATGTTTCTGTCCAACTCGATATGCTCAAGGAATTCCAGGAGGCCCTGCCTGTCCGCGGCGTAAAGGCTGGCGGCGTTGGCCAACTCTTGAAGATTTTCGATGCGCTGGTTTCCGGCAATCTCGTCATGGGCAAGGTGGTACTCAGCCAGACCCGACTCCTCGACAAGGCTGACAATACAGGCCGAAAGCCCCTCGCCAGAGCGCAGCCCATCCCGTCCGCGCTTCTTTTCCCCTGGAGCCTCCCCTTCCCTGGAAAGCGGCGCTTCCTCCGGCGAGAGGGCCTGATCCCCCGCTTCAATGGCCGCAAGGAAGGCCGAAAGACCCGAACGCGCCCTGGCCTGAAGGGAAGGCATTACGCGCCGTGCAGCCGCGGCAAGGTCGCCATCCGCAATGCCGCCCGTGAAAGCCTCCGTAACGACGCGGTCAAGAGCCGCGGCCCCGGCGCCCCGGGCCGGTTTGTTCGCCACCCGGCGGAACGCCACCTCATCCCGGGGATTCACAAGGAATGAGAGAAGAGCCAGAGCGTCCTTCACTTCTTCCCGTTCATAGAACTTGAGGGAACCCACAACCCGGTAAGGAATACGGCGGCGCAGGAATTCCGATTCAAAGCCAAAAGACTGGGCGTTAGTCCTGTACAGCACGGCCCAGTCGGAATACGCGGCCTTCCCTGAATTGACGGAATTCGCAATCAACTCCGCGCAGAAATCCGCCTCCGCATTCTGGTCAGGCAGGAAAGCCAGGGTAGGCAGCTTGCCCGCGCCGCGCTCTGAGCGCAGAGCCTTGCCAAGCCGCCCCCGGTTATGGTCCACCACGGCGGAAGCCAGGGCAAGAATCGGCGCGGTTGAACGGTAGTTCCTTTCCAGCCGCACCACATCAGTACCCGGAAAACGCTCCGGAAACTCCAGGATATTCCTCACCTCAGCGCCCCGGAAGCGGTAAATAGACTGATCGTCATCGCCCACAACGCAGATATACGTTCCTGGGCCGCATAATTCCTTGAGCAGCTCAAACTGGGCGGCGTTTGAATCCTGGTACTCGTCAACCAGAATCACCCGGAAACGCTCCCGGAAACGCCGCGCCGCTTCAGGATTCGCGCGCAGTATCTCCACAGGCTTTTTGATCAAATCCCCAAAATCCAGGTTCCCTATACGGGCAAGCTTTTCCTCGTACAAGGCGTAAATCTTTCTGAAATCCCGGCTGTGGTCTATAAGGTCCAGTTCCGGGTCCTCCGGGGACAGAAAGCAATCCTTGGCCCGCGCGATGCTCCGGGCGGCGCGCTTCACCTCAAGCCTGTCGGCGCTGTCAATAATCGAAGAGAGGAGGGACACGGAATCCGCGTCATCATAGATAACAAAGTTTGAGTTAAGCCCGCCCAGTGAGCCGAAACGCCTGAGAAACCAGGCGCCGAAAGAGTGGAAAGTCCTGAGCATCGCGGCCTCCGCCCTGGGTTCTATGAGCATGGCCCGCTCCGCCATTTCCCTGGCGGCTTTGTTCGTAAAGGTAACGGCGAGGATTGAAGCGGGGTCCACCCCGCGCTCCCGGATCAGATAGGCGATTTTTGTGGTTATAACCCTGGTCTTGCCTGATCCCGCCCCCGCCAGAATGAGCAGTGAGCGCCCTGAGTGAAGCGCCGCCTCCCGCTGCTCCGGGTTCAAGGCCGAAAGATAGTCAGGAACCTTGGCCCCGGCTGAAACCGCGTCTTGCGTCATGGCGGAAGCATAGCACACATTGCGGACGTTTGTGAGAGACCTTAGGTCTCAGGGGGGGGGGAAGTCTCCCCCCTGGCTCCAGCCCTGCGGTCTTCCGCCACCCCCCTCAGCGGGAGCGCTGCCCCCGCAACGCCCCCGTGCAGTTTTGGACTAAAAGTCCAAAACTGCTTCGGAGTTTTTGCGCTTTTTATGACTCGGAAACATCGGAAAGCTCGGAAAGCTCGGAAACTTCGTTTCCGCCGTTTCCGCGTTTCCGCGTTTCCGCGTGAACCTCCTGGGCGGCAAAAACTCCAAGCGGACCGCAGGTCCGCACTGTTCCTCCTGGCTGCTTTCCAGGGTCTGACCCCAGGGCTGGTTCTTGAGAAAATGCGCTTAAACTAAAAATCAGGGCGCCGGGGCGTTTAGCCAGGAGAGGGGTGGGGGACTGGGGGCCGCAGACAGAAGGAAAAGAGCCGGAAAGCGGGATTTCCCGCCTTGCAGTCTCGCCGGGGTCTGACCCTGGTATCTTCCTCATCATCAAGCGGCTCGTCATCCAGTATCTCCGACCAGTAACGATCCCCCCAAACGTGCCCAATCCTCCCGTCAAGCCCGTTAAACCTTTGAGCGAACACTTGTTTCACCCACTTCATAATCGCCGGAAGCTCGAACCCATCCACAGGCCGGATAAAGAACACAAGCCAGTCGTCCTCAACCCGTAAAGCTCTGACCCTGAACCCGAACTGTTTCTTCGCCTCCCGGAACACCCGTGCGAACAAGGTCAGCGCCGCCCGCCGCCTGAATAACGGCTCCCGGTTATTAATCCGGGTCCTGACTCCGTACCAGACTCCATCATCAAGTAATCTTAACTTTCTCATACCTCATATATGGCCCGCAGCCTGCAAATTGCTTCACTTGAGAATCTTGAAACCCTGCGGGTTTCAAGATTCTCCTGGAGTTTTGCGGGTTGGACCAGAGCGGCCTTTGGCCGCGCTATTTGAAGCCCGCAAAACTCCAAGCGGACCGCTAAGAAACTTTAGTTTCAGCGGTCCGCAGAAAACCGGAAATATTTGTGTTTTTTCTTTAAAAAAATTTGCTTTCTTTTGAAATATCATTTAGAGTTAAGATAACCCCCTGTTTTGAGGGGGAATTAATACCTGGAGTTTTTTTCGCATTAAGCGGGAAAAACTCCCAAGCAATCAGGAGACCTCCGGTCTCAGCTTCGCCTGATTGCAAAGGAGAGTTCTATGCGTATTCCTAGAAATGAAAAAAACCTTCTCTGCGCCGGACTGGCGGCCTTCTGCATCCTCTTCGGCGGGTCCCTTGCGATGGTCCTGTCCGGGTGCTCCTACGCCTCCGCGCCCGCGGGAACGGACGAACTGAGCCTCGCCATTCAGGAGTCGGCCAAGCTCAACAAGGACGGCACGGTAAGCGTGGTTGTGCCGCTCCCGTCCGGGGAGGCCTCCCGCTCCATTAACACCGCTTATGTAAAAACCGACGTAGACTTCTATGAAGTCGTGTTCCGCTCAACCGGCGACGACCCCACAGTCTATTACCGGGGAGAAGCCAAAGCCTCAAAAGGCTACATAAGCGCCAGCGTTCTGCCCGGCCTCACCTATGACGTGCTGCTCCTTGCGGGAAACGACAAAATCCTGCTCGCCGCGGCCTACAGAGGAACTAACGACGGGGTTGCTAATTCTGATCCCGACACAAATGGCCCCGTAACGATTGAGGCGGGCAAAGCCAATGTGATTAAACTAAGCCCCGCCCCCATCGCCCTTCAGTGGGACGCCCCTTCTACACCCGGCACTTTGATAGGCGCCAATAACGATTTCGAGTTCAGCGTATCGGGATTGGATACTTCCGATCCAAGCGGTTCGGATGACGATCAACTTGAAGTAAACGGCGGGGGCCGCTTCATTCAGATAAGCCGGACCCTGTACACAGACGACTCTGTTAAAGACCTGCCCCGCTTTATTTATACCAGCGAATTTACCGTCAAGTTCAACCTGTCAAAACTTGCCCCCCTGATCAAAGCCTCCCCGGTCGACACTTCTTCTAATTACCTGTTTTCCCTGAAGACGCAGGACGTTTTGATAACGCCCCTTGCGGGCTCCCCCTCCACCGAGAAGTTTGACGATGTCAAGCTGATAACAAACGCGGTGATCACTGGTTCAAATGTTGCAATAGTCGCGGAGGGCGGCAGTGAATATAAAATTGCTAAAAGCACCGACTTATCCGCAAACTTTATAACCGCCAGCTTCACAAACAAAGGGACCAACGCAAAGGGCGAGTACCTCCCCAGGGTGAACGCGGACGGGAAGCTTCTGTTCCGCCTGACTTACTATGCCTTCAGCGGAGACGCTTCTGTCGGCAGGGAATGGTTCATCCAGAACGGCCTGAACAACGAGATTGACACGCCTTCCCCCAAGGCGAGCGATCCGACTTCCCCCGTCACAACCGGCGGCGGCACGGGCGGGGCCTTCCTCGTCAAGTTCGGCAAAGGCGGCTCCGGAAACCTCGTGGACGGCAAAATAATCTTCCCGCTTGGCAATGACAATTCTTGAGAACCGCTAAGGGACCGGAGGTCCCACGGTTCTCAAGGATTGCCTTGGAGTTTTGCGGAATTAGAAAAATCCTTCATCTTCATAATCGCCCGCAAAACTCCCCGCATTGGTTCTACGGAAATAAATCCGTGGAGTTTTTTGGCTTACAAAAGGTTCACAATCACAAACAGTTCAAAAAACTCCAAGCAATCAGGCTCCGCCTGATTGCAGGGTCCGCAAAACTCCCCGCATTGGTTCTACGGAAATAAATTCGTGGAGTTTTGGGAACCCTGCGGGTTCCCTTGGAGTTTTGCGGGTTGGACCAGAGCGGCCCTTGGGGGCCGCTTGAAAACCCCTAAGCAATCAGGCAAAGCCTGATTGCAGGGGCCGCAAAACTCCCCGCATTTCTCTACGGGGCTTCTCCCCAGGGCCGGTCCTTAGGGTCCAATCCGGGGAGTTTTGGGACTTACAACAATATCCGCAACTTAGACGCCGCTCCCAA
>JAITSE010000006.1 GCA_031288005.1 Treponema sp. | reverse complement strand
CTTCACCTTCATAATCGCCCGCAAAACTCCTAAGCAATCAGGCTCCGCCGGTTTGCTTGGAGTTTTGCGGGTTGGACCAGAGCGGCCCTTGGAGGCCGCTTGAAAACCCCTAAGCAATCTTGAGACCTCCGGTCTCAGCTTTGCCTGATTGCAGGGGCCGCAAAACTCCCCGGATTTATTCCCCGGGGAACCAGCCCCGGAGAAAAGTGCAAACCGCAGGTTTGCTTAGGAGTTTTTTGCCGCCTATGATATCCACAGTTACAACGGGTCAAAAAACTCCAAGGAACCATCGGTTCTACGAACCGCGCAGCGGTTCCAAAACTCCAAGCAAACCGCTAAGCAAGCCGTAGGCTTGCTTCGGTTTGCAGCAACCCGCTAAGCAAGCCGCTAAGCAAGCCGTAGGCTTGCTTCGGCTTGCTTCGGCTTGCTTCGGCTTGCTTCGGCTTGCACTATTCGCCATCCCGCATCGTGAAGTAAGTCTCCGCCCTGCTGATACGCAGCGCGGCATAGAGGGAGGAAAGAGGCCCCGCAAGGGCCGAGAGGAGCAGGCTTCCCGCGGCAAGAAGGATGACGCTGGAAGGCGGCGCGTCCAGATAGGGAAGCTCCAGGCGCTCGCCGATCAGCGTACTGAACGGGAAGACCACAAGGCTTGCGAGCGTTATCCCCGCGGCTCCGCCCGCAAGGCCCGTGATGACGGATTCGCCCAGGACGATGCCTGAAAGTTTTTTCTTTGTCGCGCCGAGAATCCGCAGCACGGCGAATTCTTTTTTCCGCTCGTGCACTGAGCTTGAGAAAACGGCGGCCAGAACGATCAGCGCCAGAACCCACAATATGGCGGAGAAAACATTGATATACGCGGAGAGGCCGTCAAGCGCCTGGGCGATGCTTGAAAATATGCGCTGCGAAACGACAACGTCCACGCCTGAGTTTTCCTGGCCTATCTCACGGGCAAGGCGCGCGGAGGAAGCCTGAGAAGCGGCCTTTACCAGCACAGCCGAAACCGCGCCCCGGCTCATCGCCTTTTCCTGCTCGGCCAGAAAGTCATAGCCATCCGCGCGGGCGCGTTCCAAAAGCTCCCGCATCGTGTTCATCGTCATAAAAATCGATGTGTCAAGTCCGCTCGCGCTCCGTGAAAGCCGGGCCGCCACAGGATAGCTGTGTCCCAAAAGCCTGATCGCGCCGTCCGGTCGAATCGTGATCCGGCTGCCGGCCACAAGCTGCCCGTCCTCAACCGGGCCGCCATACTTCCCGGCTGTCCAGGGCTGGATCACAAAATCCGTTTCCGGATCATAAGCGATAAGCTGAACCATAGCGTCGCAGCACGCTTCCGCAAGGGACGTGAGAAAGAACTGGGGGCTGGCGCGGACGATGCCTTCCATGCCCGCGACTTTATCAACAATATCCGCATCGAAATAGAAGTAGTTGAGCGACCCGCGGAGCAGTATGGACTGGGCCTTTTCGGAAGTTCCGGCGGGCACAATCATCAGATCGGCGCCAAAGCGCCTTGTCATCGCGGCCAGGCCCTGACGGAGGTTTAACGTGAGGAGCGAGCCGCCAAAAAGCGTAAAGGCCAGGACAGCCGCCGTCACTAAGAGACAGGCGCTGCGGACAGGCTTTGCCTTCAAATTTTCCAGGGACAACAGGCCCGTGTTCAAAACCCTTTTCTTCATAAATTAGACATCCCCCTAAATAAGTCCAAGTTAGTTAATGCTCACAAGAAAGGACGGCTCTGTCAAGCGCGGCCAGTAGGCCGCCGGACTAAAACAATGGAATTTCGCCCTAAATCCGTGATAGGCTTAATCTGTGGACGCCTTCATTAAATCCGTGATAAAGCGGCTGAGTCTTGCTGTTTTGACCATGCTCCTTGCCTCCATGCTTACCTTCGCGGCTTTTAATATCATCCCGGGGGATCCCGCGGCGGTTATGCTTGGCACGGAAGGCACGGCGGAGCAGCTTGCGGAGCTTAGGGCGGAGCTGAACCTGGACAAGAGCCTGCCTGAGCGCTATGGCCTCTGGCTGGGCGGCTTTTTTACGGGCAAGCTTGGGAACTCGGTCCGCTTCCGGGGGGAACCCATCTCGGGCCTGATCCTGGAGCGGCTGCCTGTTACCCTTTCCCTGGCGGCTCTTTCCTTCGTTTTAATTCTCTTGATTTCAATCCCCGCGGCGGTCTTGCTTTTGGGCCGGGAGAATTCGCCCCTCGACAAAATTGTGGATACCGGGGCCTCAATTATGATTTCCTTTCCGGGTTTTTTTTTGGGCCTCCTTCTGATATGGCTTTTTGGGGTGTTCCTTAAACTTTTTGTCCCCGGCCTTTATACGCCTTACGGTCAAGACCCGCTTGCTTTTCTTGGCGGCCTCGTGTTTCCGGCTCTGGCTGTCGCGCTGCCCAACGCGGCGGTGGTGGTGAAATTCCTCCGGGGCGCGCTTTTCCGGGAACTTCGCTCGGACTACGTGCGGACCGCGTACAGCAAAGGGAACAGCCGGAGCCAGGCGCTTTACCGGCACGCCCTAAAGAACGCGTCGATTCCCGCTCTCACTCTTATGGGCATGATCGCCTCGGACTTGCTTTCAGGCAGCGTCGTGATTGAACAGGTTTTCACGATTCCAGGCATAGGCAGGCTCCTCATTTCTTCCATCGCTTCCCGGGATTTTAGCATGGCCCAGGTTATCGTGGTTTATACCGCCTTCGCGGTGATCCTGGCGAATGCTCTGGCGGATATCGCGATTCAGATTATCGATCCCCGGATCCGGATGAAATGAGGCGGACGGTGAAAATGAACGCTGAACTGCGCGCCGGCCTCATCCTTACGGGTTTCGCCGCGGGCATATCCCTCCTCAGCCTGGTCTATACTCCCCGCTTTTACAACGAAATGGAGCCGGCGGCGCGTTTTTCCCCTCCGGGAATCGGGGGCCTCCTGGGGACGGACAATTTTGGCCGGGATGTCTTCTCCCGGATCATGACGGGAGGCCGCTATACCCTCATCACGGCTCTCTGCACGGTCCTGGGCGGAACGGTCTTTGGGGGCGCTCTGGGCCTTATCGCCGGTTATTCCGGCGGTCTTTGGGCGGAAATTATCATGCGCCTTATAGACGCGCTGAATTCTTTTCCAAGCCTGCTTCTTGCCCTGGTGATGGTGTCGGTCTTGGAAAACGGCCCTTTCAGCCTCATCGCCGCTTTGCTCATTATTTTTATTCCCGGTTACACGCGGATCATGCGGAGCGGGGTGCTGCAATATAAGGAGCGGGACTTCATCAAGGCGGTGGAGCTTATGGGGGCTTCCCATTTCAGGATTGTTTTTGTCCACATTCTGCCCAACACGGCTCCTTCCCTTCTTGCCGCCGCGGCTCTGGGCTTTTCCAACGCGATTCTTGCGGAAGCCACAATGAGCTACCTGGGCTTGGGGATACAGCCGCCGCTTCCCAGTTGGGGACGGATGCTCTCGGAATCCCGGAACTTCCTTTTCTCCGCGCCCTGGTGCGTTCTGGCTCCGGGTTTTATGATCATGATTGCGGTTACCGGCTTTCATTACCTTGGCGAAGGCATAAGAAAAAAGTATATTTAGCCGCATGAAAACGCAAACGAAAAAACAGCTTGCCCCGGCCCTCGCCCTTGTTCTTATTCCGGCTTTCGTTCTGTCTTCCTGTCAGGGGAAGAGAGCGGCGGGGAGCTATTCGGGCGGCGGGGAAATTCTTGAGGGCGGAGAGCTGCGTTTCGGCTATGCCACGGAGCCGGCCACCCTGGACCCGCTGAGTTCCTCTAACACGGCGGACGGCCGGAGCATACTCTTCAACGTCTTTGAGGGCCTTGTGAAGCCTGATACTTCCGGGGGCCTTGAGCCCGCGCTTGCGGAGAGTTATTCCATTGAAGAAGAAGGGCGGGTCTACGTTTTTACCCTGCGCCGGGGGGTGAAATTCCACGACGGTTCGGAGTTGGGGCTTGAGGATGTGGTATTCAGTCTTGAAACCGCGGTGGAAACGAAGTTTGCGGGCTTCGACAGCATAGAAAAAGTGGAAATCGAAGGGGAGCGGAATATCAGGCTCGTCCTGAAATCGCCGGACGTGGAGTTTCTCACGAACCTCACAGTGGGGATAACGCCCCGGAACAACCCGGACCGGGAAAAACGGGCTGTCGGCACGGGGCCTTTTATGATAGAGAGCTACGCTCCACAGCAGTCCCTCGTGATGGTGAAGAATCCTAACTACTGGAAAAAAGGGCTTCCCCATCTGGACAAGGTGACTTATGTATTCACTGCAGATTCCAGCGCCCTGCTTCTGGCTCTTCAGGGAGGCAGCGTGGACGCGGGCAGCCTTACCGGCTCTCTCGTTGAACAGCTTGATCCCGAGGCCTTCACCTTTGTCCCGGACCCTTCAAACTCCGTTCAGGTTCTGGCCTTGAACAATGCGACGCGGCCTCTTGACGAACCGAGGGTCCGCCTGGCCCTGAGCCGCGCTGTGGACCGGCAGGAAATTATCGACGCCGCCTTCTTCGGGCACGGGGAACCTTCGGGGAGCGCCCTCATTCCGGGGCTTTCAAAGTATTACGAGGCGTCCCTGAAAAACCCTCCCCTGGATATAGCCGGGGCAAAAAGCCTTTTGGCCGCCGCGGGGTATGAGAACGGCTTTTCCCTGGAGATTACGGTCCCGTCAAACTACACTATGCATATAGACGCCGCCCAGGTGATCGTGAATCAGCTTGCCAAAATTGGGGTCGCCGCAAGGATAAAACTTGTGGACTGGCCGTCATGGCTTTCCAATGTCTATCAAGGCCGGCAATACGAAGCAACAGTTATTTCTCTTGATGCGCCGACTATTTCGCCCCGGGGTTTTCTGGCCCGGTATCATTCGGCCAACCGGAGCAATTTCATGAACTTCAACAACCCCGGGTATGACCGGGTCTACGAAGCGGCCCTAAAGGAAAACAATGAAGAGAAGCGCGCCGGCCTTTACAAAGAGGCCCAGCGCATCCTGGCGGAAGAAGCCGCGGGCGTTTACATTCAGGACATCATCGGCTTCCGGGTCTTCCCCAAAAACACCGGCGGCTTTGTAAGCTATCCCCTCTACGTTCTGGATTTTGCCCCGGTTTATAGAATCCGGTAAGGCAGGCTTAAAGCGAGTTTTCGGCGCTTAAAAGCCCGTCAATCAATTCGGAACTCCACCGGGTTTCCGGCCTGCTTTCATAAATGGCGCGGACGCTCTGAAGCAGATTTTTTATCCGCTCCCGGATCTCGGGATCATTGCGATTCGCATTCAGATTGGGAATAATCAATTCCATCCCCGCCACAATCAAATCAGGATCAACGATGTCTACGGTTTTCCCGGCCTTGGACGCCGCCATAATTAAGGGAAAAAAGAATGCGTTCCCCCGTCCGTATTTTGCCCGGGCGATTTTTGTAAGCGTGTCTCCGCTTTTAACGGTATAAGATTCCGCGCCCTCCATGATGAGGGGCAGCACCGCATAGTACGCATCATGAAATGCCGCTTCATCAGAGAGCGCGGGCGGCGCTTCAGGTTCTTCCAGGGGCTGCGCCGGAGCTGATTTACAGGAAAGCACAACAAACGCGGACAAAACGATCGGCAGAATCAAATATTTTTTCTTCATAAAAACTCCAAGTTTTTTAATTCAGGAGGTCACTGAATAACAAAATTTGTCTTGTAACTAAATTTCCGGACAAATCTATTAAAATTGTTCGTCGGAAACGCGAAAACATCAGTTATCGAACAAGTCTATTCTTAAAATTTATGGGAAGCCGGGAGAAATACAAGGGGAATTTCGAGAAATATTATAAAAGTTTTTAAGCCGATGCCGCAGCGGAATTTTACAGGACTTCTTTCAGCGCTTCAATGTCCGCGGGTATAATCAGGGCTTTAGGCTCCCGGTCCATCGCCTTTTTTAGCGACTCCGGTATTGGCACATGGCCCGTAATGGGTTCCACGATTTCGGCGAATTTGGCCGGATGAGCGGTAGCCAAAACCGCAAGAGGTCCGCCGTCAAAATTTCCGGCGAGCTTATCCGCGGCTTTCCAGCCTACGGCGGTGTGAGGGTCCAGGTAATAGGCCCAGCGCTCATAAACGTCCGCTATGGCATCCCGGGTTTCGTCATCCGTAACGCCTATTCCCTGGATCACGCGCCGGAGATCTTCGTAGGACCACTGAGCCGTCATACGCTCGAAATTGCTGGGCGCGCCCACATCCATGGCATTGGAGATAGTCGCCAGAGAGGGCCTGGCCCGGTATTCCCCGGAGGAAAGATAATCAGGTACGGCTCTGTTGATATTTGTTGCGGCAATAAATTTTTGTATCGGGGCGCCCATGTTCATGGCGTAAAGGCCGGCGGTTAAATTGCCAAAGTTGCCGCTGGGTACGCAGACGGTAAGGGGGCCGCCTTTGCGGACTTCCTTGGGCCGCGGCGCGGAGAGCCTGGCTGAGTCCCAGGGAGTCGCTTCCCCGCCGGGATCGGCCCGTCCGGTGATTGCTCTGCCCGCGGCGGCTGCGTAGTACACGGCTTGGGGAATGAGCCTTGAAACATTGATGGAATTGGCCGAGGACAGGTCCATCCGTTTTCTCAGAGCGGCATCGGTGAAAGCGGCTTTTACCAGGGCCTGACAGTCGTCAAAGCTTCCCTCCACGGCCAGGGCTGTAATATTCCCGCCCAAGCCGGCAATCTGCCGCTCCTGAAGAGGGGACACCCGGTCTTTGGGATAAAGTACCGTTACAAAAACGCCTTCTATGCCAAAAAAGCCGTCGGCTACCGCTCCTCCGGTATCCCCGGAAGTGGCCGTAAGAATATGCAGGGGCCGCTCCTCGCCGCGGCGGAGGTATGAAAAGGCCCGGGCCATGAACCTGGCGCCAAAGTCCTTGAATGCCGCGGTGGGGCCGTGAAACAGTTCCAGGACCAGCCGTCCGCCGGTTTCTACCAAAGGAGCCGTAAAGGAATATGCCGAGTGAACAATATCTTCCAAAACAGGTCCGGGTATATCGGAAACCACATAAGGCTTTATGGTCTCAAAAGCGATGTCATAAAAATTCATAGCCCCCAGGGAAGAACGCGCCGTGGAGGAATACTGGGGTATCTCTTCGGGTACAAAAAGACCTCCATCCGGGGCAAGACCCGTAAGAGCCGCGGCGGCGAAACCAACCGGATTTGAGCGATTCCTGGTACTGTAATAACGCATATTTACCTCGATATGGCTGATTTAAAGATAGACGCCGGCCCGCCCATCGCTCCGCAATTTTTCTACGCCAAAAACTGAAAGAACAGAAGAGGCGTCGCATTAAAAACGCGTTTGAAATATAGCTTAAAAATCCTCTCCTGCCAATAGCGCCCATATCAGCTGCGGCAGGCTCCAGGGCCGCCCCAAGGCGGCTCTGATGCAATATTAGACTTTGTTCGCCAGAAACGTCGGAAACGCGGAAACTTCGGAAACTTCGGAAACTTCGGAAACTTGTTTCCGCGTTTCCGCGTTTCCGCGTTTCCGCGTTTCCTAAGTTTCCGATGAACAAGCCCGTTTTTAATAAAGGGCTTCTTTTAAGTTTTGTATGTTTTGCGACATCAGGTCATAGTAATTAGCCCCCCGGTTGAAGTCTATTTTGGAAATGTTATGCACCGAGTGGAGCAGCAGTTTTTTTGCTCCCGTTTCCTCACAGATCGTATCGGCAATTTTTTCATTGGATAATTCGATGTGAAAAACCACTGGTATTTTTTCTGATCTTACCTTGCGGATCAGGAAGGCCACGGTTGCGGCGCTGGCTTCCGTTTCGGTGGAACAGCCAGGGAAAGCGGCGAAATAACTGAGGCCATAGGCGTCGGCGAAATACCGGAAGGGGAAACGGTCGCCGAATACAAAAACTTTGCGCCGCGCGCCTTTTATCATGTCCTGAAAAGATGCGTCCATCTCGCTTAATTTCGCCAAATAAGAAACGGTATTTTTTTCATAAGCCGCCGCGTTGGACTGGTCCGTTTCTTTAAGAGCTTCGGCAATTTTTCGCACAATAAGTTTTGCATTTCCTGGAGAAGTCCAGACGTGCTCGTCATACTCAGCTTCTTCATCATCATGCCCGGTCATCTCCGCAAGAATTTCCGTTTTTGTCAAACCGGCGGGATAATATGTCGGATAATTCACAGGATTCGTATCCGCCATAAGTTCATCAAAACTTTTATCGCTTTTGTACACATGGAAGTGTTCTGATTTTGCCGGAGCGTGCAGATGATCGCTGAACATAATATATTTTGGAGCGCCCGGCGGCGGATTCCCCTGGGCCTCGAATTTATAGCGCACCCATAGACTTCCGTCATCTCCGCTTATAACGCCTGTTCCTCTGTACGCATACTGCGCCGCCGCGGGAACGCCGTTTCTGTAAAAAGTTATGCCGCCCGAATTAATACTGATCCTGTCCACGTCAGTTGCGTAAGCCGTTTTATACTGCTCATAATATTCCCGGGCTGTTTTTTCACCGCTTTCGGCCTTGTTCTCCATTACGGGGTCCAGAGTCCCGTCAAGCAGATACGGGTAAACCGACTGCCAATCGCCAGCCCAGTCGTTCATGGCGCGGTCTTTGACATCGTCAATTGTGAAGTCACCGCTTTCATGGGAATGTCCGTGATCGCGGCCTTCCTCCTCGTCCTGCATACCCTCAACGACAAGCTCTTCCACAGCCTCTACACAGTCTATGAGGCTGATAATTTTCATGCGCTTTTTGTCAAGAGAATTAAGGATGCTCTCCACCCACGCGTCAGATTCACCCCCGACGTAAATAAAAACATCGCTGTTCTGCATCCTGATAATATCCTGAGGGGACGGCTCAAAAGAGTGGCTTTCCGCGCCCGGGGGAAGCAGCATAGTGAGGTTCACCCGGTTTCCGGCAATTTCGCGGACAAAATCATAGGGCGGAAAAATTGTGGCAACAACACTTATTTTTCCATCCGCCTTCACGGCGTCCCGGCGTCCTGCGGCAGATACGGACAGCGATGCCGCGGCAAGCAGAAAGACAAAAAAAATTATTCGTTTCATAATAAATAAACTCCTGTTAGGTTAAAATTTGTAGAAAAAATTACAAGAAAAAAATTAGACTTGTTCATCGGAATGGGAAGGAGATATCACCTGTTGAGTCTTACTTTCAACCCAGCCAAACTTAAAAGGACAGGACGGAAAGCGGCGGATATTAAAACAAAGGCGGTAAAAAAAAGCGCTCTGCCGGAAAAATCCGAATGAAAGGTGGCGGCTTTTAATTGGCGGAAAAAAATTTTCGCCCTCTCAATCAGCAGGCAGACAGGGCAGTCTTCGCCTGAGCAGTCATGATCCGCGTGAAAGGCCGCGGCGCTTTCTAAAACCAAGGAGGCTGCGGTGAAACAAAGCAAAAGACTTATTCGGATAAATTTCGGGGCTTTCAGTGTATATGCTCCTGAATTCCGGCTCCGGCGGCGCATTTTTTGCAGGTCCCGTAAAAAACGGTTTTAAGCGTATCGAGGCGGAATTCATGCTTGCTGAGGAGGTGCCGCCCGGTTTCGTTTAAAAATTCGCAGTCCATGTGAATGAGGTGTCCGCAAATTTTACATTTAAGATGGAAATGCTCCCGGCAGTTTGAGATGCCGTCTATGTATTGATACCAGGCGCTTTTGTCATCCCTCTGGATATGTTTATGTATTATTCCCAAGGTCGTCAGTTTCTCAAGATGCCGGTAGACAGTTGTCTGCCCGACCGCCTCTCCCGCACGCTCAAAATGCCTCGCTATCTGACCGGCCGTTGCATGACCGTCCTTGAGGGATTTCAAATAATCGAGAATACATTTCCCCTGCCGGGTGCGGTAGTTTGCGGGACGTTTGCTCACCATAATTTTTATCCTATATGACGGTTTGCCGCTTGTCAATATGAAAATAATTTTCAGATTGGAGGCTACGGGACCAATGCGCTTAGCCGGAAGACGGACGGAGAAATGAAACTTTGCGGCTTACAAACCGCTCAGCCCTTCAGTTTTGGACCCTTGCTCACTAATGCCGCTTTAATTTTTTTTCAGCGCCGTCGCAAAGCCGCTTCCGCCTGTCCTGGACCTTTGCCGGCCTCATCGCGGCATCGGCGGCGGCGTCTGCCTCCGCCGATGCCGGGCCAGTCTTCCGGGCTGGGTTCCTAGAAATATGACGCGGATTCCTGAAACCGCTAAAGCGGTTTCTTGGAGTTTTGCGGACTGTTATGGCCGCGGGAGAGAGGCTTGCAAAGCGCAAAACTCCTAAGCAAGCCGTAGGCTTGCACTGGTCCCACGGGCTGGGATCAGACATCGGGAAGAAATCCCGGGGAACCATTGCGGGGAGCTTTTCCGCCTTGGCGAAAAAGCTCCAAGAGACCCGTGAAACCGGAGGTTTCTTGAGTCTCAGGCTACGGAACAAGGCCCTTAAAAGCCTTATCCGCCCGCCCGGTGAACCAGGACATGAGCGCGTCGAGGCGGGTGGAAAAAGATTGGCCCACCCGCTGATTCATACCCGGAAGGGAGGCGGCCCGGGCCATGGATACCGCATAAATCAAAAGAAAGGCTTCCGCATCTATGACCGCCGCCGCAGAGCGGAGTTTCTCTTTCCCCACCGCGGGAATTATCCCCACCGCTAAGGGAGTGAGGTTCCTCTGGACCAGCAGCAGGGCGTCCTCGCCGGCCTGGTACTCGTATTGATAGATAACCGTCCCAAAGGTCAGGTCCTTTTGCCGGGCATAGAGGATCGTCCTTGCGGGAGGCTTTTCATAGGCCGGGTCCGGCAGTGGCTTTTGGGTATCCGGCCCGTCTATCACCTGGGAAGTTTCATAGAAGAGCCGCAGGGCCTTGCGGCTTGAGGAAAAGTACCGGAGCCCCGCCAGGGTGCTGAGGGCCAGGGTTTCGTTAAACAGCGCCCTTCGCTCCGCGGCGCTCCATTGTGGAAAGGCCGCGCCTTGGGGCTTCTTATACAGCCGTAGGCTTTCCACCAAAAGACCGGGATCTAGGGCTTCCAGGGTATCCTGTATGAGCCTTTGAACCAGGGCATGATTGGGGACAAGCCGGGGTCTCGGGTCTTTGAATTGTATTTCCCGCAGGGTTTCCCCTGAAAGGAGGGCTGCCTGCTGTTCCGGG
>JAITSE010000013.1 GCA_031288005.1 Treponema sp. | reverse complement strand
TGAGGGCAATGCGCAAGAGATGGTAACGCTCAAGGCCAAGGAAGCAAGCGGGAGTTGGGGCGCTTCGGTTCGGGGCCTTATCATGGCTGCCTAAATGCCCCGAAAAAAAAATTGCACCCCTCAGGTGGTGGGAGTATGCCCTCATACGCTCTAAACTCTGCGGGCGCGAGAATACCTTCTTAGTCGGCATACGTCAATTCAAGGCGGACAGCTTGCTTATTCTGCTTTTAATCAACTGTCTGCTCGCAGATGAAGAAAAATTATAGCCTGAAAATGCGCCCAAAGAGCGGGGCTGGGTTTGTAAAAACCACAACAGGTTTTTCCACCGGCTGGCTGCTTAAGACGGCATCAAACTGATATACAAAAGTATCTCGGCCAATATGGACATTAATCTTAAGGGGGCGTAAAACCTGCTAAAATGCCGTGAGAATAATCGCCGCCGCGCTTGCGCCCTATATGCCGTCCCGCTCTTTTTTTTGCGGCTTAAAGTAACGGAGCGTAAAGTAGTCCGCAAGAGCGAATGAGGCCAGGGACAGGCTTGCGCCCGCCGTTACGTCGGACAGGAAATGGCGGCCCAAAACCAGACGCGAAGTCATCACCGCAAGGCCGAAAAGTATGGCCAAAACTAATATCAGCCGCGTGTATTTTTTAAGGCAATCGATGAAACGCGGCCAGAAGGCAAACCAAACAGCGCACATGGCGGCAAAGGAATGCCCTGACGGGAACGACTTAAAGCTGTCGGAAGCGGCTTTTCCTTGAGGCAAAAACCATTTGGTAAACTGCTCCGCCGGATTGTCCATCGTAAAGAAACGCTGCCGCCCCCAAAATGTTTTAATTACCTGTAGTATCGCGTAACCGGCGTTAAACGCTATTAGGCCCGTGAGCGCTACCGTGAAAAGCTCGTTCGGCTTTTTTTTGGCGAAAGGCAGCGCGGCGAGGGCAAAAACAAGTATAAAAAAACAGAGCATGGACGCCAAAAAGACTGAGGGAAGCCCGGTTTGATGTTTTAAATAACCAGTGAAATCGTGAACCCAGGCCGTCGTTATCAGCAAAAGCGCGGCGAAAACGGGTATCATAACTTTTATTTTTAAGGAGCGTCGCTTTTCAAAGAGTATGGCGAACAGCATGGTCTGCGGTAAAAATTCAACGGCGTACTGCGGAAACATACCGAAAACGGCCAGAAAATTGGCAATCGCGCTGCCAGGCGTGTAAATACGCTCGTCTATCGGCAAGTCGAAAAAAGTTCCAATGATAAGCAACGCGGCGGCTACGGCTAAAAATGAGAGCGCTGGTTTTTTCATACGTTAAACCCCCAGAGCGCACAGCGCAGAATTTTTTCACTTGCTTCCAACAGAGACTCGGTGAAAGCGCTAAATGGGAGCTTGTCGCCACAGCGCCTCTCTTAATATATACTGCTATGGAATTGCTAAAAATCAACAAGCCCGCTCTGAAACTCCACCGCGGAACCTTGAGCGGATTCTGGAAACAAGTTTCCTAGGCTATTAAACTCTCAATACGAATAAAGCGGTTCTTGATTATAGGCCAAGAGCACCCATTAATTTATCGGCAGTGGCCCCGATTATCGCTTCATCTATGTATGAGGGATCTTTGATCTTCTCTTTAAGCTCTGCAATGCGATCCGCCCGTACATCGGAAGCCTCTGCTACAAATTTATGGGCTTGATACATTTCGCCCCTTTTCAATGCTTCCGAAGAAAGAGATATGGAATCGCCCTCAGCGGCCGGATTAACGCGGCTGTTTTGCCCAGACTTCTTATTGGTTTGGAGGGGCTCTATGGGACCTATTCCGTTGATCGTCATACTCATTTCCTACCTACCATTATTATCGGCATATTTATACTAATAGTTTACACGTTAATTTTATTTTTTACCAGATACATAAATCGAAAATTCGCCCAGTTGTTTGTTTTTTTTCTCTAAAATCTTCAAAATTTCGGCTGCCGAGCCCCTAAAATATTCTTCATGTATCTTGGTCATTTCTCTTCCCACACAAACATAGCGGTTTCCATCAAAATCGGCTAAATACTCCAAAAGCTTGAGTATCCTATAGGGAGATTCATAAACGACAAAAGCCGCATCCAGCGCCAAAAGCTCTTGTAACCTAGCGCGACTGCGGCCCGCTTTGGAAGACAGAAACCCCTCGAAAACGACAGTCTTGTCCATGCCCCCGGCTGCGCTAACCAAGGAAGCAAAAGCCGAAGGCCCTGGTATGGGGATAACCTCATGTCCCGCTTCTGCGGTGCGCCTTGCCAGCAGGGAGCCAGGATCGCTAAGCGCCGGGGTCCCGGCATCGCTGACATAGGCCGCTGTTTTACCCATCTCCAGAACGTTAATAACTTTTTTCGCAGCCTCCTCCTCATTTTGCGCCCGGCAGGAGAGCAGTCTGATCCGTATCCCCAAATGATTTAAAAGTTTTAGGGTCCGGCGGGTATCTTCGCAGGCAACAAGGTCCACGTTTTTAAGGATTTCCGCCGCCCTGAAAGTAATGTCCCCAAGGTTTCCTATAGGAGTGCCGATAATATACAGAGTAGACACCGATAAAGTATACCTGGCGTAAAACGGGCTGCCTAGCAGTTTGTCGCGCTTTGCTTGTAAAACCTGAAAATCGCCAGATAGACGGTTTTTTACTCTACAAATTTTGCAGTGAACCGCAAGCAGCCCGTAAACCATAGTTTGCCGGCGCTTGTACAGCAAAAATCTAGAGCTTAAACATTATCCCAGGAGCAGAGTCTGGACTCAGTTCTTCAGTTATTTATCTATATTTCTACCGGACTTGTCCTCTTGTGCTTCGGTATCGCCCTGTTTTCCCGCGCTTTGAACACAGGGGGAAGAAACGGAAAAGGCGGCGGCGCTTCCCGGGAACGGATGCCCGCAGGCGGGTTTTATAAACAGCCGGTCAAAACCGGCGAAGAAGGCGGCGCCGGTTCGCCACGAAGCTGTCCTGTCTGCGGCGTTCTTTTGGATCGCGGCGAACTTGTAAAGTCGTCTGTTTTTCCCGATCCTGGAAACGGTACTGGCCGGCTTATGTATATCAAAGGCTGCGTTTTCTGTCTTTCAGGACGCCGGCCTGGAAAGCGAAAATGCCCGGTCTGCGGCGCTCCGCTTGATACGGACGAAATCCTCTTTGCCAGAATGTTTAACAATTCCAAACGTTCCCATGTACACGTACTGGGATGCAGCCGATGCCGGGGGCCGGGCAAGAGCTAAATTCTGAAAGCCTATGCCTTTCCAGGGCCTTGCAAATAGGGATACAAGCGGAGTTTTCAGAGGCACCCAAATAGCCTATACTTTTTTTCATGAAAATTCAGTTCTCCGTTTTATACAGCCTTCTGCCTTTCATGATCGGCGTGTCGGTACTCCTTGCGGGCTTGGCGCTTTTCTCAGGATGCTATACCCTGCGACAGGGAGCGGCTATGCTGAGTTACCTGAACAGGGCGCTTCCCCTGGAAACGTTGGCGGATGAAGCCGCCGGGGGAGGACCGGCTTTTGCGGCTCAGGTCATGGATATACGCCGCTTCGCCATGGAGGAATTAGGACTTAGGGAAAGTAAAAACTATACCCGTTACGTCGAGATAGACAGGAATTACCTGGCCACGGTAGTTTCCGCCTGCGAAAAAGACTCTTTTAATGGTTATAAATGGTGGTTCCCGGTCGTCGGGAAAGTCCCATATAAAGGTTTTTTTGATCCCCGGGATGCCCAAAAGGAACGCGAGAAACTTGAGAAGCGGGGCATGGATGTCTGGGTCAGAGGAGTGGACGCCTTCAGCACTCTTGGGTGGTTCCAGGATCCCCTGTATTCATATATGCGAAACTACCCTCCTCATCAGCTTGCGAACCTCCTCATCCATGAATGGCTTCATGCAACAGTGTTTATAAAAGGCAGCATCCAGTTCAATGAAGAATTGGCGGAGTTTGTAGGGGACGAAGGCGCCCGGCTGTATATCGAAAAAACCTATGGCCTTGATTCCGAAGAGTACCGGAAAATAGAAGAATCAGAGAGAGACGGCGCGGTATTCACCGCCTTTATCCGGGAACTTATCGTAGAATTGGAAGCCCTCTACAACAGCGGGGCGGAGCGGGAGGAAAAACTCAGGCGGAAAGAAGAGAGCATCCGTGAAGCCCAGTCCCGCTTTGTGGCCGGATACGACGCCATGTTTCAAAGCGGCACTTATCGGGGTTTTGCAAAACTAAAGGTGAATAATGCGTATCTGGAACTCTACCGGCTGTACTACGAAGATGGCGCTTTTTTCAAGGACCTCTATAAACGTTCAGGCCGGGACCTGCCCAAGTTTATCGCCGCGGCAAAAACCTTAAAAGCCCCAGGCAGGAAAGGGACCGATCTTAAAATCCAACTTGTGGAAGCGCTGGACAAATAAGAAAACGAAGCTGCTCGTCATCGCCGCGTAAGCATCTTCCATGGGTTTGCGCCGAACCTGACCATAAAATAGAGCCAGCCGAAAGCAAAACCGGCAAGGTGGGTCAGATGGGCTACCCCGCTCCCCTGCCCTGAAATCTGGAAGAAAAGCTCAAGTCCGGTAAAACCCAATACCATGACAGGCGCCCGGAGGGGGATTATGCCCCAGAGGAAGACCACCGAATCAGGAAACAAAACCGCATAGGCAAGCTGCACAGCGAAGACGGCTCCAGAAGCGCCCAAAAGAAATACCTGATACGTCCCGGTAAACCAATAGACAAGAAAAGAAAAGATCCCCGCCAAGATACCGGTAATCAGGTAATACAAAAGAAACTCACTGCTCCCGGTACGGCGCTCTACCTGGCTTCCGAAAACAAACAGAGCCAGCATATTAAAAACGAGGTGGCTGATCCCGCCATGGGTAAACATATAAGTGACGAACTGCCATATCATCCGGTAGTGGATCACCAGTACCGGATTCAAAGCGGAATAGGAGGTTAAATCAAAAGAAAAAAGCCGAGGCAGCGTTTCTTGTAAAAAGAAAACCGCGATGTTAATGCCAATCAAGTATAACGCCACGCTGTCATACCGGTACCGGAAAGGACGCCGCAAAAAGTTCATGTTTTCATAATATGGTTATTCAGAGAACTGGTCAATGAAATCCCGATAGAGCTTCCGCGTTTACCGTCCGTGGCAGAACTTGTATTTCTTGCCGGAACCGCACGGACACGGATCATTTCTGCCTACCTTGGGATAGGCCCTGACCACAGTAACCGCTGTGCCAGAGGTTTGGACAGCGGATCCCGGCCTT
Organism: Treponema sp.; assembly: GCA_031288005.1. Next base: position 12,780 of record JAITSE010000013.1, on the reverse strand, counting down.
CCCCGGTTTCTAGGCGAAATGGAACCTTGCGGTTCTCCGGCAAAAGCCCCGAGGGAGCCGTGGCTTGCCGATTGAATTGCTGAAGAGGGTCTGCTTCTGACCTCCCTGCCGTCCGCCGACTGAATCCTTACCAGATGAACCCTAGACGCGATTTCCGAGCGTATGGTTTCTATCATGGCGTCGAATATCTGGAATCCTTCGATTTTGTATTCCGTCAGGGGGTTTTTTTGAGCGTAACCCCGCAGGTAGACCGCTTCCCGTAAACCTTCCATATTCTCCAAGTGATCAAGCCACTTGCGATCTATGGACTGAAGGTACTGCATTCTGATAAAAGAATTGAGGCTGCTTTCCCCAACTATATCTTCCTTGCGGTCAATGTCCTCTTTCAGGTCCTGAAGTATACATTCTTCAAGGTTTTCCACTGTCAAGGCTTCCCCGTTTTGGGGAAGAATATATCCAAACGCGGTCTTGATGTAAGCCGACAGTTCCAGAAAGCCATCACCCTGATTTCGGCGCTCGGCATTCCTGTACGTATCCATAGCGGTGCGGACCATCTCGGCGGAAGTTTGGTTTACCCGGGCTTTGAGATTGTCGTCTCTAAGAATGGCGTCTCGCTGCTCGTATATAAATTTTCGCTGCTGGTTGAGGACGTCATCGTATTCCAGGAGATGTTTACGAATTTCAAAGTTCCGCTCTTCCACCTTTTTTTGGGCTTTTTCTATGCTTTTATTCAGCCACGGATGATAGATAGGTTCCCCGCCCTCCATGCCGATCCGGGCCATAAGCCCCTTAATGTTATCTCCCCCAAAAAGGCGCATCAGGTCATCGTCCATGGAAATAAAGAATTTAGACCGCCCCGGATCGCCCTGACGTCCGCCCCGTCCCCTAAGCTGGTTGTCAATACGCCGGCTTTCATGGCGTTCCGTACCGATAACGTAGAGGCCGCCTAGAGATTTCACATCTTCGTAATCGGCCCGCCATTTTTCATACTCCTCTTTGAAACACTGGTCGTACTTTTCAGGCAGCGCGTCGGTCCCCGTCCTCTTGCGGGCTCGGTGTTCCGGACTGCCCCCAAGCTTTATGTCCGTCCCCCGGCCCGCCATGTTGGTGGCTATGGTCACCGCACCTTTAGCGCCCGCCTCGGCAATGATAGAGGCTTCCCGGGCGTGGTTCTTGGCGTTGAGCACCTCGTGACGTATCCCCCGACGGGTGAGGAGGCTTGAGATAAGCTCCGACTTCTCGATGGACACCGTACCCACAAGAAGTGGCTGACCTTTTTTATGGGCTTCGGTGATTTCATCGCACAGGGCCTTAAATTTGTCTTCTTCATTAAGGTACACCACGTCGTCTTCGTCATTGCGTATAACCGGCAAGTTCGTGGGTATCACTACCACGTCCAAGTTGTATATCTTGTTGAATTCCACCGCCTCGGTGTCGGCGGTTCCGGTCATGCCGGAAATTTTTTCGTAGAGCCGGAAGTAGTTCTGAAAAGTGATGGTCGCCAGGGTCCGGTTTCTCTGGGCGATCTTGATCCGCTCCTTGGCTTCTATGGCCTGGTGAAGTCCGTCGGAATACCGCCGGCCATAGAGGATACGACCCGTGAATTCGTCCACAATCTGGACCAGTCCGTCTTGCACCACATAGTCCACGTCCAAACGGAAAAGCTTATGGGCCCGTAAAGCCTGGGTAAAATAATGAAGGTATTCGAAGTTTTCTTCATCTACGATAGCCCCTTTGATGAGGTTCCGCTTTTGGAGGAGTTCCTCAATTTTGGCAAGCCCCGTGTTGGTAAAGGATATGTTCTTGTTCTTCTCGTTGAGTTTGTAGTCGCCGGTAACTTCTTCACCTTGCGCTTCGTCAGGATAGTCGCCGTCTTCCTTCTTTTGAACTTCCTGCAAAGTTCCCAGGAGTTTGTCAACTTCGGCGTATTTCTGGGTATCGTCTTCGGCGGCCCCGGATATGATGAGGGGAGTCCGGGCTTCGTCTATAAGAATGGAGTCTATCTCGTCCACCACGCAGAAGACATGACCCCGCTGTACCCGGCCATCCATGTCCCAGCGCATATTATCCCGGAGGTAATCAAAGCCGAATTCGTTGTTGGTCCCATAGGTGATGTCGCAGGCATAGTTCTGTTTCCGCCGTTCGCTGTCCATATCGGAAAGGATGGTCCCCACGGTAAGGCCCAGGTAACTGAAAACAGGACGCATCCAGCCGGCGTCGCGCTCCGCAAGGTAATCGTTCACCGTGACCACATGGACCCCCCTGCCGGAGAGGGCGTTAAGGTAGGTGGCGGCGACGCTCATCAGGGTCTTGCCTTCTCCGGTCTTCATCTCCACAATTTTCCCCTTGTGGAGCACAATGGATCCCAGGACCTGCACATCGTAGGGCCGTTCCCCAAGATTACGCCGCGCCGCTTCCCTAGCCAAGGCAAAGGCTTCCGGGAGCATATCGTCCAGGCTTTCTCCCCCAGTGTACCGCTCTTTGAAATGACTCGTCATCCTAGGAAAATCTTCCGCTTTAAGGGAAAGAGACCAAGCTTCCTTTTCGTTGACCCGATGCAATATAGGCAAAAGCGCCTTGAGGTCCCGCTCATGCTGGGAGCCAAACAGGGCTTTGACTAATTTTTCAAACATAGCATAACTGTACCGTGATCATCCTTAATTGGCAAGTCTTAATTGGCGGGTCCAGATTGACAAGCCGGCTTTAGGCGCTTAATGTCGTATTTATGAAGTTTTTATCCGCCCTTCTGGTTTCAGCGGCTTTGATTTTCTGCGGCTGCAATAGGGAGCAGATTCTTTCAATTATCAGAGAAGACCTGTTCAGTCTTGATATAGGCGGCATGGAAGATCAAATCGATCTTTTCAATCTTGAAGGAGGCCGGAGCGCTCAAAAAACTTCCCTGGCCATGCGGGACGGACTGTTTTACATCTCTAATGGAAATGGTGAAAAAATAGTCCGGTATACTTCCTATGGAGACCTGTTGTTCATGATTTACAATGAAGAAACGAACCCGCCGCCCCTTTCTCTGCGACCGCTTGGCGGCGACGGAGTCGTAACACGCTGGGCCCTGACGTATCCCCTCAACAGCCCCGGCGTCATTGCGGTGGACTCCCGGAAACATATCTACGTCGAAGACCGCTTCCCCTACGAGCGCCACGGCTTTGATACGGAAAACAAAGCCCTCCTGGACAGCATGATCCTTCATTTTGACGATGATGGCAGGTTTGTGGAATACCTCGGCCAAGAAGGGACAGGTGGAACCCCATTTCCCCGGATTAGCGGCGTTTTCACCAGCATACAGGACGAACTCGCCGTGATATGCCGCCTTCCCCAAGGATGGCAGATCTATTGGTTCGACAGCAATGGAGTGCCTCTCTACAAAATACCCCTGCCGGACAGGGCCGTCCCCATACCTTCCGACAGGGCAGATGTATTTCCCTCTGTTGACGCAATCACGGCCGCCCCGGATGCCAGGCTGTTATTTATAAAAGTGGATTACTACCGGGACACCTATGACGAATCCACAAACATCCGATCGGGAAACAAGGGGGACAGCTCAATCATTTGGATTATGAATGTGGAAAACGGTTCCTACGCCGGAACCATAGATGTCCCTTTCTTCGAATACACATTTACCGCAAACAACCGCCAGGTAACCGAGAGCCTTCTTTATTCCATGCTGGGCGTAATAAAAAACAACCGGGTTTTTCTTTCTTTCCCCGTGGAAGGCGGATATTCCATTCTCATCCTCTCCGCCGATTCCAAAGAGCAGCGCCGGGGTTTCATCAAAGTTGACGATGAAGAACTTATGTTTAATACCTTTTACCTGTCAGAAGACGGTATGCTTTTGGGACTTTTGGCGACCAACTGGAATGCTAAGCTCGTCTCTTGGCGTACAGACCACTTGGCCGGAGATATCACGCTTTAAGTAGAACAATACTTCCCGTTTTTCACCGGCTCGTTGAGACTCAGGCCCTTGTTTCATTTTTTTGCCTGCCGGCGAATTATGTCAGGTGGAGCCGCTCATTCAAAGCTAAGGCCCATCACATTATCCACAGGCACGGAGAAGATAATGCCCCCGGCCTTGGTCGTTATGCCGTAGGCTTGGCTGACCGTATGCATAATAGACGTTTTTTTCTCCCGACTGGTCAGAATGATGATAATTTCCCGTTCTTCCTGAACCGAAACGCCGAAAAATTTTACCGGCCCTTTATGGGCCAGGCCTCGGGCGCTTATCACCGTACCGCCCGTAGCTCCCGCTTCCCTGGCGCTGGTCATAAATTCATCGCTGTAACCCTGATTTATAATTGAAACGATAAGATCATGTTTTGTATCGCTCATTTCCGCCGCTCCTGTCAGTGATATTTTCTCGTTTTTGTGGATGCTTTCCTTAAAAACATTCAGAATTGGATTGTTGATCCCCGAAAGTGGAATGGTAAAAGCTATACCCGCGCCGGGGCTGTGAAAGCCGAGTTTTTTCCGGGCTTCCTTCAATATGACCGGGACCAGAACCTCCTGCTCAAGGCAGATGATCACCGCTTTGTCGCTGGAGCCTATTCCAAGCAGGTCCAAAATTTCCGAACTGGCGGTTCCCCGGCCCCGACTGATAAAATGAAACCTGACCTTTTCCTGTTCAAAAACCGAGGAAATGGCGTTGATCCTGCCCCAGTCAACGATGAAAATCAAAACCTTTATTACCGGCAGTTTGTTTTTTTCCTGCGCCGGCGGCGCATTACAATCTTCACTCATCAGAAGATTCCTCCTCAAATTCGATAATCGCGCCCGCGTCTTCGGGATGAAAAGTTTCAAGAACCGATTTAGCCTGTTTCGCGGATGTCTTCATCCTGCTCGCATAGACAAGCCCCATTAACTGAATAATGATTAACGGCGCCATGGCAACCATAGCGACGATGCCAAAGGCGTCTTTCATCAAATCCCCTCCAGCGCCGTCACAAGCGCCCATAGCAAGTGGCAGCAGGAAGGTAGAAGTCATAGGCCCGGAACAAACTCCGCCTGAGTCAAAGGCAATGCCTGTGAATATCTTTGGGACAAAGAAGGTCAGGACCAGCGCCAGGGCATAGCCTGGGACCAATATCCACAGGATAGGGATTCCACCAAGAATACGGACCATCGTCAGGCCCAGAGCCGCGGCCATGCCTATGGCAAGACCCCGCTTCATGGCCCTCTGGGGGATAGTCCCGGAGGAAATGTCTTCCACCTGCTTTATAAGAACGTGTACCGCCGGTTCAGCGGCCACGATGAAATAGCCGATCAGCATCCCCAGGGGGACAAGAATCCATTTAAAAGGCGATTCCGCCAGTTGGGATCCCAGAAGGTGGCCCACCGGGATAAAACCCACGTTTACGCCGGTTAAAAAGACAACCAGGCCGATAAAGGTGTAGATAAAACCTATGGCTATACGGCCAAGCTGGTGTTTCTTGTAGCGCCGGGACACAAGCTGGAAAAAGATAAAGAAAAGAATGATAGCTCCCAGGGCGACGGATACTTCTTTAGAAAATTCCGGAAGCTCCATGGCAAAACTTGTTACCACATCCCGGGACGTTACAACTACGGGAACCGTATTGGATGCAACTTCGGCCCCGGAGGGATTATAGAAAAGCCCCAAAAGTATGACAGCCAGAATGGGACCGATACTGCACAGCGCCACCAGGCCGAAACTGTCGTTTTGGGAATTCTTGTCGCTCCGCAGAGCCGCAGCGCCGACGCCCATGGCCAGGATGAATGGGACAGTTATAGGCCCTGTGGTAACTCCTCCGGAATCAAAAGCTACGGGGATAAAATCAGGAGGCGCAAAGAAAACTACGGCAAAAAGGAAAACATAAAAGACGACCAGTAAAACCGAAAGCTGAATCCTCAAGAGGATGCGGAGCATGGCGATAACCAGGAAGATGCCCACCCCCACGGCGACGGTTAGGACCAGCGACATGGAAGGAATGGAAGGAACCTGCCGGGCCAGCACCTGTAAATCCGGTTCGGCAATCGTAACGACGAAGCCCATGATAAAACTGACAAAAAGGGCAATAAACAGGTTTGGAGTTTTTGTAAGCTGAATCCCGATGCCCTCCCCCATAGGCATCATGGCCATGTCAGCCCCAAGGGTAAAAAAGCCCATTCCTATAATCAACAGCGCGGCCCCGGCAAGGAACATTAGAATCGTCCCCGCGGGCATAGGCACAAGGGCCACGCTGGTGATGAGGACTATAACCGTAATCGGAAGCACTGAAGAAAAGGCTTCCATAATTTTTTCTTTTAGAACTTTGTTCATGAAACCATCCGGGCAATACGCTGAGTACGATGCGTTACGATATTGCCCTTTTAAGTTAAAGCCTGAGTATAGCACAGGAACAGAAAAACGCCAATGCAGGCCGGGCATATATAGACCAGTCTGAAATTTGTCTTTAGACTGGCCCCATGAACCTTTCAGGACAGCAGCCGGCCGACATTGAAATTGCCCGGGCCGCAAAAATCGAAAAAATCCGCGATATTGCCGCAAAAATGGGAATCCCCTCACAATGGGTTGAAGAATACGGCCTTTACAAGGCGAAGATAGACTGGCGGCTCTTAAAATCGCCTGACTTAGCGCCGCCCCGGGCAAAGTACATCAACGTTACCGCCATCAGTCCCACGCCTCTGGGTGAAGGAAAGACCACGACGACAGTGGGCCTGGTTCAGGGTTTGGGGCGCATAGGGAAGAGCGCCGCGGCGGCGCTGCGGCAGCCCTCCATGGGTCCCACATTCGGGATCAAGGGAGGCGCCGCGGGAGGCGGCTTCAGCCAGATCATCCCCATGGAAGACTTCAATCTTCATCTAACCGGGGATATTCACGCGGTATCCGCAGCCCACAACCTTTGCGCCGCGGCCGTAGACGCGCGGATATACCACGAGTCCCGCTGGTCTGACGCTTATTTCGAGAAATTGGGCCTTAAAAAGCTGGAAATTGACCCTTACCGGGTAAGCATAGGCCGGGTTGTGGACATGAACGACAGAGCTTTGCGGCGCATTGTCAGCGGCCTTGGAGAGAAGGCGGACGGGCCGCCCCGGGAAAGCCGTTTCGACATCGCGGTTTCAAGCGAGCTTATGGCAATTCTGGCCCTGGCTAAGGACCTGCCAGAGCTTAGGGCGCGGCTTGGCCGCATGATCGCGGCTTATGATAAAAAAGGAAAGCCCCTCACCGCGGAAAATTTTGGAACAGCCGGGGCCATGACGGTCCTTTTGAAAGACGCCCTCAAGCCCAATCTGCTGCAAACCCTGGAAGGCCAGGGCGCTTTTGTCCACGCAGGACCCTTCGCCAACATCGCCCACGGCAATTCCTCAGTCATCGCCGACCTTCTGGCTGTCAGATACGCGGATTACGTGGTTACAGAGAGCGGCTTCGGCTCCGATATGGGTATGGAAAAATTCTTTGACATCAAATGCCGCGCATCGGGTCTTGTTCCGGACGCGGTGGTCCTGGTCGCCACTATCCGGGCGCTCAAATCCCACGGCGGCGGCCCTCCGGTAAGCCCGGGCAAGCCCCTTCCCCCGGAATACCGGGAAGAGAACCTGGAACTACTGAAAAAAGGAATCGCCAACCTGACAGCCCACATCGGCATTGCGCGGCGCTTCGGCGTTCCAGTAGTGGCCGCGGTCAACGCCTTCCCCACAGACACCCAGGCCGAGTGGGACCTCGTCATGAGAGAAGCCGTCAAAACCGGCGCCGCGGACGCGGTAACAGCCCGGCACTGGGCCCAAGGAGGCGAAGGCGCGGTGGACCTGGCCCGGTCCGTAGAAAAAGCCGCGGCCCTGCCCTCCCGCTTTGAATACCTCTACCCGGAAAACGCGCCACTGGCCTCCAAAATAGAAAGCATCGCCCGGGAAGTCTATGGCGCGGACGGAGTGGACTTTGCCGAAGGCGTCCGCGCCGCGCTTGCCAAGTTTGAAGATCAGGGTTTCGGAGGACTCCCCGTATGTGTGGCCAAGACCCAATACTCCCTGTCCCACGACCCGGCCCTTAAAGGCGCTCCCAAGGGCTGGCGGCTCCCGGTCAGAGAAGCCCGCCTTGCCGCGGGCGCGGGCTTCGTATGCCCCCTCTGCGGGGAAATTTCTACCATGCCCGGCCTCCCCTCCCGGCCCGCCTTTATGGACATAGACATAGACGCCCAAGGGAAGGTCAGGGGATTATTTTGAAACCTATGAATATCTTTATCGTCTACGTGCACCCCAGCGAAGACTCCTTTACGCGCCGGATACGGGATCGCTTTATCGAAGGGCTGGAAAGCGTGGGCCGACACGCTGAATAGAGCAGCCTAGGCCGGGGCGCGTAACACGCCAGCACCGGATAACGGCAAATAGTTCGAGGCGCACGGCAACTTGTCGGAGGCTCTCTCCCTCGACATTTTTTTGGCCTATCCCTATCATTCCTGGGAGGGGGGCCTCAAAGAGTATACCAACGGGATCATCAGACAGTACCTTCCTAAAAAAACGCCGTTTGATAATCTGACGCAAAGGCGGTTTGACAAGATTGTTGGTAAAATTAACAATCGTCCTCTCAAGGTTTAGACTGCCTGACTCCTTACAAAGTTTTTTCGCCATGAAATTCGCACTTCAAAAAAAATCCGCCATATGCTTAGATAATTTGCAAATTAGCCCTTGTCATTTATTTTTTGGTGGTTTATTATTATTCAATGATTAGGAGTGCGGTAATCTTAGACCTGACAATAACAACTTTAACTTCTCAGGCTTTCTCTGAGTTGTTGTCGGCTTTTCTTATTCCCCCCCCCCCCCCCATACAGCGCGCTCTGAAAGCAAAAATCATTCATCTTTAACTATGCATAACTCATCGCTCATCTCACAAATTCGCTCTCCGTGGACCGCAAGTCCGCGCCGGTTCCAGTGTTTCAACCGCTTATGCGGCTGATATAAATATTTTGCCCAACGGCATAAAAGTACAATCAGGCAAGCCTGATTGCCGAAGGAGTTTTTTTATGAGGAAGAACAAGTTGTTTATTGTGGGAATACCGGCCCTGGTATTCGGATTGATTTTGAGCGGATGCCCCACGGAATCCCCGGACGATGATCCCGTCATCGATCCCGCTTCTACCCTTATCGGTATCGCGATGCCGGAAAGCAACGCTGAGCGCTGGAAAAAAGACGGCGAAGCCCTTAAAAGCTATGCGGAAAGCAAAGGCTATAAGACGGAACTGGCATTTGGCAATGCTGATCAGGCTGTACAAAACAAACAGATCGAAGATTTCTTGACCAATGGCGCCAAGCTCATTGTTGCCAGCAAGATAAATGACGGAGTAGGAACCGCTATTGCCGCAGCCGCCAGTGATAATGTCGCGGTTATTGCGTATGACAGGCTTATCATGAATTCCGGCGATTATGATTACTACATCACGTTTAACAACTTTAAGGTCGGACAGTTCCAGGGCCAGGGCATTGAACAGGCGCTGAATCTGAAAGCCGCCGCCGCCGATAATCCCAAGTACATTACTCTCTTTGCCGGTTCTCTCAATGATAACAACGCAAAGTTTTTCTTTGACGGGGCCATGAATATCCTTAATCCTTACATTGAAAAGGGCGCGCTTATAGTTGTGGGACCCAATCCCAAGACTTCCGCTGACGCCAATTTTTCACAGGTATCTACTGAAGACTGGGATCCCAATAACGCCAAGACCCGGATGGAAAGCCTCCTCTCAGGCGGCGCGAAAGATCTTGTCCTTGACGCGGTTCTGGCGCCCAACGATTCTATTGCGCGGGCCATCATCGAGGCTTGTCTTGCGGATGACAAGTATACCGGCAAGCTTCCTGTGATTACAGGTCAGGATGCGGAGTTTGCTTCCGCTCTCCTCATAAAGGAAGGCAAACAGTATATGACCGTGTTTAAAAACACCGCCAAGCTTGCCGAAGCCGCTATCATTCTGGCGGATCAAATTCTTAAGAGACAGACCCTCAGCGTTCCCGGCGCTGACCTTGCTTCCGGCAGCCTCGGCAGCATTGGTAATACCGGCACGAAAACTGTTAAGGCATATATTCTTGAGCCGATCCTTGTTACCAAGGAAAATCTTAACGTAGTGATAGATGCCGGATACTTTAGTGCCGAACAAGCCTCACAGTTGAAGTAAATTTTCCGCCAGGCTTTTTCGAGTGGAACGGCGCGGAAACCGCCAAGAAACCGCTTTAGCGATTTCAAATCAACAATCCCACTGTAGATGCGTAAACAAGTTTGCGGTGGGGTTATATTGTTCTTCAGTGGTGGTTAGACTCATGGTTTAATACCAAGGGCGCTTGCTCCCAAGGAACTTGTTCCCAAATAACTACCATAAATCTCCTAATGGACTGAAAGTTTCACGAATCGGTGAGCGGGTTCTGGAAACAAGTTTTCTCGGGTATTAACCCCTTCGCTACGAATAAACCGCAGCCGTGCCATTGTCTTTATCTATCCCCTGCTTTGGCAGGATGTTCCCGCCATACTGAAAGGCTGGTTCAACCTGGCCTGGACCTATGGCTTTGCCTATAACCCGCAGGGGACTAAAGTCTCAGAGACTTTAGTCTCAAGGATACGCGAAACCCGCTCCATGAAGCGGCTTGAAAAAGGGCTTGCCCTTTGCTCCGCCGGGAACACAATGGAACATTTCCGCAAGACGCGGCTCCTTCAAAGCATGGAGCAAATCATGCTGGGAGACCGCCTTGTAGACCGGGTGAAAACCCGGGAGCTTGTTATCCTTGAAGATGTGAGCCTTGAAAGCCCCCGCCGGGAAGAAAACATGAAAAGACACCTTGACCGGGTCTTTTCTCTAGCCCGTCATTTCTAATTTATTTTTTGCAACCCCAAAAAATCTTAGGTTTCTTCAAAAATTGCTGTACAAGCGCCGCTTGTATCAGGCCCCGGACCGCACGGTTCGCGGGTCTCAAAACCCCAAGCGTCATGGATGGACGCAGATCAGACTTTGCCGGTATACCCCGAGACCTTCCCGGTATAACAAAAAACATCGACAAAGCGGCGCCGGAAAAAAGTGCGAGGAGTTTTGGAAGCTTCGGTTACTACTGCGGCCCTTGGCCGCGCGGTTCAATGCAAGCGTGGGACCTCCGGTCCCATAGCGCTTACATGGTTCCCAAAACTCCAAGCAATCAGGCTTTGCCTGATTGCAGGGACCATCCAGAATGGAACCAATCTCCTTTCAACCAGAGTTAAACCATATTATTCAGACGCAGTCTTTGCCAAAGCTATATAAGCGTATTCGTCTATCCCGGATACAAATATTACGGGTTGCTCCTTGCGGGATCCGCGGCATATAAAAACAAAGTCCTTCTTACTGCGGGTCTTATGTCTAACAAGAAATTATAGCCGGCATAGTGAACATTGTTGAAACGGGCGTTTCGTTCTTCCTCCTTCTGTGGAAGCGCGGCTTCAAAAGAAATAATTTTCAACAGCAGCGATTATACAAAAGAGTTGTTCGTCGGAAACGCAGTCTCCGCAATTTCAGTTATCGTCGAACCAGCGATTCGCCAAATTCCTTATAAAAATCGGCAAAATACGTAGTATTTTGCGAGACTTGTTCGTCGGAAACCTCGAAAACACGAAAACATCGGAAACTTGTTTCCGCGTTTCCGATGTTTCCGCAGTTTCCAATGGGTTCAGTAAAATAGGTTTCGGAAACTATGTTTCCGATGAACAAGTCCAAAAAACACGAATAACTTCGGCTTTGCGGTTACGGGCCTAAGCGGAGTTACATCTGAAAACGAGCTTGTGGTGAACAACCATTTTATTTAAATCGCCTCTGAAGACACAGCAGGACACTGCCGTATCCAGTATCCCCGCGCTCATTCAGGGTAATGCAAAATTTATTGTTACCCTCAACCTGGGCGAACTAACCATCAGCGGTCACACCCTGAGCCTTTACCCACAGTTGACGATCCGGTAGCGTTACGATTGTCGCGGAAGTTACATTAAAACCTTCTCCTTCGCGAACGATAAAAAATACGGGCAGGTAGCTTCCGAATATAAGCGCCGACGCGTATTTCAACTTTGAGTTGACGACTACGCCTTCGGCACGGCGTCTTCGGGCGGCAGCGAGGGGAAAATCCGGAACGGACTTAACTATAGTGAAGACAAGGGCGGGTATTTTCTGATCATGCTAAACGCGGGATCCGGCAAGATATCGGGCGTATATCGTTCCGGCTGTTTACGACATTTTGGCCGCCCTGCAAATGCTACGCATTTACCGGGTGGCCAAAATGTGCCGGAGCAACGGCGTGGGAATGGAGCGTAGCGGAATGACCTAGCCGTTGTGGAGGCCGAGCGACCGAAGGGAGCGAAGCGTAAACAGACCTGTTATGCGCCGTTGCCTATTTTACAATTATTGCTTTATCCAATATTTTTATCAATTTTTCATATTGTCCATTAAATGCCTCAACATCTGCTTCCAATAATTCCTCTTTCTGAGTTTTACTAAAATCAAGTATGTAATTTGCATCTAATGATAATTGCCTGAAAAATTCCCGGCATGTTCTGCCATTCCCTTCCCGAAACGGGTGGAATGCGTTTACTTCCCCCATATAATATGCCAGTTTTTCTATAAACCTCAATTTTTCTAATCCTTGTAAATTATTTTCTTTTATTATGTTTCCAAATATTTTATTCGCATTTTCTATTATATACTTGAGAGTGGTAAGTTCTTGAGGTCAAAAAGATGAACTGGAACTAGAAAAAACCAGGGAGCTGCTGTATGGTAAAGTTGTAAAACAAACACCGGACAGCAGGGAGGGTTATTCAGT
>JAITSE010000094.1 GCA_031288005.1 Treponema sp. | reverse complement strand
GAGAACGACGGCTTTGAGCTTGGAGCGCAGAGGCGGGCAATAGAGAAAAACGATCTGCCGGAAGCTCTAAAGCTGATCAAAGAGTTCCAGAAGGCAGTGATGAGCGGCAGAGACGGCCTGAAACAAAAGCCTGAGGCAAGGGCCTTGATTGTTCCAAAGGAAAAAATTGCCGGAAACGGCGAGTATAACCTGACTGGGGAGCGCTACCGGGCGCCTGAGCCGCGGGGAAAGCAAAAGTGGCCGATGGCGCGCCTTGGGGATGTGTGCGAGGTAATTGCCGGGCAGTCGCCTGATAGTAAATATTATAATGAAAACGGCATTGGGACGCCTTTTTATCAAGGAAAGACAGAATTCACAGAGAGATATATTGGCAGTCCGGTTATATGGACAACTCAAGAAACCAAAACAGCGGAAAAGGATGATATACTTATATCTGTCCGCGCGCCCGTGGGACCAGTCAATATTGCGGCAGCAAGAATGTGCATTGGCCGTGGTCTTGCCGTCATCAGGCCGTCTTCACAAATTTTGCTTCCCTATTTATTTGAAGTACTAAAATCGCAGGAAAGAAATATTAAAGGTAATGGCGGCGCTGTATTTGATTCTATAAGCAAAAAAGACATTGAAAGAATCACTATCCCCTTGCCGCCCCTTGAAATCCAGCGGGAAATTGCGGCGGAAATTGAAGCCTATCAGAAAGTCATTGACGGCGCGCTGCAGGCGGCGGACAACTGGAAGCCGCGGATTGAGCCTGACCCCGCATGGCCGCTGGTGAGGCTGGGAGATGTGTGTGGGTTTATTAGGGGGCCTTTTGGTGGAAGTTTGAAAAAAGAAATATTTGTAAAATCGGGATACCTTGTTTATGAGCAATATCATGCAATAAATAATGATTTTAATTTTTGCCGATATTTCATTGATGAAAACAAATTCTTTGAAATGAAAAGATTTGAAGTTAAAACAGATGATTTAATTATTAGTTGTTCCGGAACCATGGGAAAAATAGCAATCATCCCCAAAGGACATAAAAAAGGAATCATAAATCAGGCATTATTAAAATTAACCCCTGAAAAAAATAAAATCATTTCTGTTTTTCTAAAAAATATTTTAGAAAGCAATGAAATTCAAAAAAAATATTTTCGCGATCAGCCTGGTGTTGCAATACAAAATGTAGCATCTGTTAAAACACTAAAGGAAATTAAGATGGCTCTGCCGCCTCTTTCAATCCAACAGGAAATTGCGGCGGAGATTGAAGCCGAGCGGAAGATTATTGACGGCTGCCGGGAACTGAGCGCAAAGTACAAGGCTAAGATTAAAAAGCTTGTGGACGGGGTTTGGTGCGACCAGTAGGCCGTGCATCCCTTACGGGCCGCTTAGGAGTTTTGAGACCCTGGAGTTGAGACCGGTTTTCAGTTCTTTGCTGGTCTCAAACCTGCGGTTCCAGGTCTCCGGTTCCACGGCTTGCTTGGGAGTTTCGGGCAATAGCTGATGCAAACCTCCGGTTTGTACACTTTTTTATCCCGAAACTCCATACACGTCATTTATGGCTAAACCCCGCCGCAGACCCGGAGAACCGGCGCGGGGAGTTTTGTTTTCAACTCCGGTGGAAAACAAAACTCCAGGCGATCTGCGGCCCGCAGGGATGCGGATCGCAAGCGTCTTCTCCGTCCTGGCCCGCGCAATGTACTTGCCGCCATGCTCCAGGTAGTTCGGGTACAGCCACGCCCTAATCACGTGCAGCACATTCCGTAATTGTTCCAATCCAGCCATAAAATCACCCCTTAAAAAATATAAATGTTAGTCCAAGAGACTCGAAGAGTCTCAGATTGCAAACTAAAGGCCGGCACGCCATATACTATTCCTGGGCGTTGGAATACGCCGCCTTGCCGTTGTCGCCGACCGCCACGAACTTACCGTTTCCAAAGGCTATGCCGTTGATGGTCTTGCTCTCAATCTGAACGTTGGTAGTCGCCATCCAGTCTTCTCCGTCGATGGAATATGCCGCACGGCCGTCCTTGTACCCCGCCACGAACTTGCCGCCGCCCCAGGTTATGCACGTGATGGGGACGATGTTTCCATAAAATACGTAGCCATCCACCGCCGTCCAGGTTGCGCCGTCGCTGGAATACGCAACCTTGCCGAGATCGCCGACCGCGACAAACTTTCCGCCGCCGGCGGTTTCACCGAAGGCCACGCCATTGATGGTGTTGCTGCTGGCGCCGAATTTGCTGTCGCTTACCGCGGTCCAATTTGTCCCGTCGCTGGAATACGCGATCTTGCCCTTGTTGCCGACCGCGACAAACTTTCCGCCGCCGGCGGTTTCACCGAAGGCCACGCCGTAGATGTCGTTAGTTTCAAACGTGGCGTCCTCAACCGCGGTCCAGCTTACCCCGTCCGTGGAATACGCGGCCTCGCCCCTGTCACCGACCGCAACGAACTTGGCGTTTCCGAAGGTTATGGCGTTGATGTCGAAAGAAGTTCCAAACCCGGTGTTGAGAACCTTCGTCCAAGTTTCTCCGTCCGTGGAATACGCGGCCTTGCCGTAGTCGCCCACCGCCACGAATTTGCCGCCGCCTTCGCCGCCTGCGGCTCCATTTCCGAAAGCTATGCCGTTGATGGCGTCAGCTTCAAACTTGGCGTCCTTAACTGCCGTCCAGCTTACGCCGTCCGCGGAATACGCCGCTTTACCGCTCACGCCCACCGCCACGAATTTGTCGCCGTCTGCGGCTCCGTTTCCGAAAGCTATGCCCTTGATGGTGTTAGTTTCAAACTTGGCGTCATCAACCGCGGTCCAGCTTACGCCGTGGTCCTTTTCTTCTTCATCAGTGGGATTTTCACATCCTGCCAATATCAGCATGACTGACGCGGCTAATCCCAATGCCGGCAGCATTGCCGAAAATCCAAACAAAAAATCTTTCTTCTTCATAAAAATCACCCCTTCAAAGATATTAGGGATCGAAGATCCCATTGTTAGGAACGATTATACGGAAAAAGCCGGGGAGGGGGAAGGGCTTAGTCATGGGGTGGGTGGGGTCTGGTGGTGTATAAGTGGAGGGAAAAGACCCCAAAAATGGGATTTTCCGCCTTCGCCCAATGCTGGGGTCTGTGCAATCTGCAAAGCAGATTGCTTGGCAGTTTTCACGGCCTTAGCCGTGGAAACTGCTAAGGAACCTGTGCAGCAGGTTCCAAGGTTCACCTTCTAGTATCTCCGACCAATACCTGCAAGCCGGCAAAGCCGGCTTGCTTAGGAGTTTTTTGAACTGTTTGCCACTATGAACTTCTTTGCAGGTCAAAAAACTCCCCGCATTGGTTCTTAGGGCTCCTTCCCAGGACGGGGAGTTTTGGGATCTATAACATAATCCATCGGAAACTTCGTTTCCGCAATTTAGACACTGTTCCCAAAACTCCTAAGGAACCGGAGGTTCCACTGCTTCACCCACTTCATAATCGCGGGAAGCTCGAACCCTGCAACCTGCAAAGCAGGTTGCTAAGCAGTTTTTGACACTGGACCTCATGGCTCACGCTTATATGGGTCAAAAACTGCAATACACAGGCCGGATAAAGAACACCAGCCAGTCATCCGCGGAAACAAGTTTCCGAAAGCCGCAAAGCCCGAACTCTGAACTCAAACCGCCCCGCAGCCTGCCGGAACACCAGTGCAAACAACCTCAATGCGTCCTTCCGCCTAAACAGAGGCTCCCGGTTGTTAATCCGGGAACGTACGGCGTACCAGACGCCATCATCTGGAACCCTTTGGGTTCCCGCAATCGCAGCTTTCTCATACCTCTTATATGGCTCGATCTTGCAAACTGCTTCGCTGTTTATCGCCCCCCCCCCCGTGCAGTTTTATGGAAGTTCCGGTTGCATGAAACTCCTGACCTTGGCGCTTTGCCGGCTGTTCGGATAGAATGAGGGCATGGACAATGCGCTTTCACGGGACGCCGCCTGGGAACTTCTTAAAAAACACAATAAGGAGCCTTTTCATCTGCGGCACGCTCTGACGGTTGAAGGGGTCATGAAGTGGTACGCCAGGGAATTGGGCTATGCGGCGGAAGAGGAATTCTGGGGCGCCGCGGGGCTTCTTCACGACATTGATTTTGAAGAATTTCCCAACGAACACTGTATTAAAGCGCCGGAGTTGCTACAGGCAGGCGGCGCAGGGGAAAGACTCATCCACGCCGTATGCAGTCACGGCTATGAGCTTACGAACGACGTTAAACCTGAGCATGAAATGGAAAAGGTTCTTTACGCTTCCGACGAACTCACGGGCCTCATCTGGGCCGCGGCTCTTATTCGTCCGTCAAAAAGCGTTCAGGACATGGAAATAAAATCAATAAAAAAGAAATACAAGGTTCCCAATTTTGCCGCGGGCTGTTCCCGTGAAGTAATAGAAAAGGGCGCGGCCATGCTGGGCTGGGAACTGGACGCCCTGATTGAAAAAACTATTCTTGCCATGCGCTCCTGCGAGGCCGGCGTGAACGCCGTCATGGAGCAGTACAGCTAACATGGAGGCTTCAGACAGAAAAGCTGTCATCGCCATGAGCGGCGGAGTTGACAGTTCTGTAGCTGCATGGCTGATGCTGGAACAGGGCTTCGAGTGCATCGGCCTTACCCTTAAACTTTTCGACAATGACGGCCCGGAAAAATGGGCCGGAGCCGCGCGTCCTGCAAAACAGGCCGCTCAGGGATGCTGCTCTCTGGCGGATGTTGAAGACGCGAAAAGTGTCGCTCACCGTCTGGGTATACCACATTATGTGCTTAACTTTACCGGGGACTTTCAGGACCAGGTGATACGCCGTTTCATCGAAACCTACGAAGCCGGAGGGACTCCCAATCCCTGCATAGACTGCAACCGCTACATCAAATTTGAGCGCCTCCTTGACCGGGCGAAGCAGTTGGGCTTCGGCGTCATTGTTACCGGCCATTACGCCAGAGTAGAAAAAGACGGCGCAAGCGGGCGCTTCCTTCTTAAAAAAGCTGCTGACAGTAAAAAAGATCAGACGTACGTGCTGTATGTGATTACACAGGAACAACTGGCCTTCTGCCGTTTTCCCCTGGGGAATTTCACAAAGCGGGATGTCAGAAATATGGCGCTGGAGCATGGATTTATCAATGCGAAAAAGAGCGACAGCCAGGATGTCTGCTTTGTCCCTGACGGGGATTACGGCAGTTTTATTGAGCGCCGCCTGGGGAAACGCTGGCCGGAAGGGGACATTGTTGACGAGAGCGGCGCGGTCCTGGGACGGCACAAAGGCTTCATCCGCTACACTCTGGGTCAGCGCCGGGGTCTGGGCGTGGCCGCCGGAGTTCCCCTCTATGTGGCGGGCAAATCCGCGGCGGACAACACCGTTACCCTGGGGCCGGATTCCTCTCTCTACACGCGCTTCCTCATTGCGGACAGAATAAACCTTATTGCCTGCGGAGAGCTAAAAAAACCTATGAGGGTCAAGGTAAAAACCCGCTACCTTCAGGCGGAGCAAGACGCTGTGGCTGAACAGTTGGATGCAGGCAGCATACGAGTGGATTTCGACAAGCCCCAGCGGGCTGTTACGCCCGGGCAGGCGGCGGTGCTCTACGACGGCGATATTGTAGTCGGCGGCGGGACTATCCGGGAGACAGGATAGGTCTCAGAGACCGCAAAGCTCCAGGCAGCACGCGCGTCTCTGTGGACCGCGTGTGTTGCAGTGGGCTATGCTTTCAGAGTTTATTTTTTTTTATAACCGTAAACCCGCAGTATGGCGACAGCGCCGCAGGGACTCTCACGGAACCGTCGGCCTCCTGGAAGTTTTCAAGAATCGCGATAAGTGCCCTGGAAACCGCTAGGGCCGTGCCGTTGAGCATATGGACAAAGTGGTTCTTCCCGTTTTCGTCTTTGTAACGGATATTCAGCCGCCGGGCCTGGTAGTCGGTGCAGTTGGAAGTGGAAGTTACTTCCCCCCATGCGTTCCGGCCAGGCATCCAGGCTTCCAGGTCCCACTTGCGGTAGGCCGGCGCGCCCAGGTCGCCGGTGCAGGTATCCACAACCCGGAAGGGAATCTGTAGTCCCGAGAATATCTCTTCCTCGATGCATCGAAGTTCCTCATGCAAAGCGCCGGATGCTTCCGGCAGGCAGTAGACGAACATCTCCACTTTGGTAAACTGATGTACCCGGTAAAGCCCACGGGAGAACTGGCCCGCAGCCCCGGCTTCCCGGCGGAAACAATGAGAAAGCCCCGCCATTCGAATGGGTAATTTTTCCCGGGGGATGATTGTATCCGCGTAGTAGCCCCCAAGGGTGATTTCTGCGGTACCCACAAGGCAGGCGCCCTCGCCTTCCAGAGTATACACGTTGGATTCCTCTCCCCTGGGGTTGAAGCCTATGCCTTCTAAGATCTCTTCCTTCGCCACATCTGGGGTGATGTAAGGGGTAAAGCTCCGGGTCAGCAGAATATCCAGGGCGTAGCGGGTGAGGGCCAGTTCCAGGAATACGCCCTCGTTTTTCAGGTAATAGAACTTTGTCCCTGAGACCTTGGCGGCGGTGTCAAAATCGATAATATCCAGGTCCAGCCCAAGTTTGACATGATCTGCGGGATCAAAATCAAAGACCCTAGGCGTCCCAACCCGCTTTACCTCAAGGTTATCCTTGTCTTCTTTTCCTTTTGGGGCTTCCGGGTGGGCCATATTGGGAATCCGCCGGACTTCCCTGGCAAGCCCGGCTTCGGTATTTTCAAGCTCCGCCTCGGCCGCGGAAATACTCTCTTTGAGTTTCTTTCCTTCTTCGATAAGAGCGGTCCTGGCGTCAGGCTCCAGCTTTCCCTTCATGGCCGCGGAGTTAGCGTTTCTCCGCTGCTGAAGTCCCTGGAGCGCGGTGGTCAACTCGGTCCGGCGGGCAAAAAGCCGGGCCGCCGCATCAGCGTCAGCCTTCATATACCGGTCCGAGATATTTTGTTTCACCTCATCCAGATTGGCGGCTATAAAATGGTAATCCAGCATAATGCCCAGCTTATCCGGTATTGCGGCGCCTGGCAAGGTTCAAGAAACCGCGCTTCAAACCAGCGGCCTATTTTTTAGATCTTCATCTATGGCGGATTTTTCGAAAGCCGTAAATTTTAGCCGGATCATGCCGATACTTATATAGGATTGTTGAACAAGTCTATTGAATAACCTGCGGAAGGACCGCAGAAAAGCGAGGCGACTTATGGCTGATCATATTGACCAGCTTCCAGAGACGGAAATTGGACAGCCCTCTATGCACAGAGAATGGATTAACGTAATACCTGAGATCCCGGATGACGGCCCGCGCCCAGGCTCGGGAACTCCTCTGGAATATTCCACCTTGGATATAAGTCCCGGAATACGGCCTAAAGGAATCCGCCTTTTCCAGAGAGGTCTTCCGGCTTCCATGAAAAAACAATTTTGGACAGCATTTCTGTTGACTCTGGCGGTGCCGGCTTTACTTACCCTGAATTTCTGCGTCAGCACAGTGGGCAAAGGGGAAGCCAGCGCCTTTTATAACCGGGGGCTGATGTCTACAAATCGCGGCGATTATGACACGGCCATAGCGGAATTTACCGAGGCGATAATAATCGACCCGGAGTATACCGATGCGTATATGAACCGGGCTTCCGCATACCGCAGCAAAGGCAACATGGAAAAGGCTATAGCCGACTATTCCGAGGTGATAAAACTTGACCCCAAAAACGTAAAGGCATATTACAACCGGGGCGCGGCATATTTTTCCAGGGGCGACATAGACAATTCCCTGGCTGACTATTCCCGGGCGATCGTGCTGGACCCAAAAGACCCCACGACTTATAACGCCCGGGGCAATGTATACCGCGCCAAAGCCGATTACAACAATGCCATAGCCGATTATACCGCAGCCATAGAGCTGAATCCCAAAGACGTTCAGGCTTATAACGCCCGGGGATCCGCGTATTATTACAAAAGGGCCTATGATAACGCTATAGCCGATTATAGCCAGACGATAAAGCTTGATCCCAAGAATATTATGGCTTATTACAACCGGGGCATTATGTACTTTGCCAAAGGCGATACTGAAAAGTCCCTGGCCGACTATTCCCAGGCGATAATTCTGGACCCAAAAGGCGCCGCGGCCTATAACGGACGAGGTAATGTATACCGCGCCAGAGGGGATATGGACAACGCCATAAAGGATTATACTCAGACGATAACCCTGGATCCCAAAAATACGGATGCCTATAACAACCGGGGTACGGCGTACCGCGCCAAAGGTGATATAGACAGCGCCATAGCTGACTATGAAATGGTGTTGCTGCTTGACCCGAACTATCCCACGGCAAAAACCCTGCTTGACTTTGCAAAGAGGTCCCGGAGCCAGTAGTAGAATAGCCGGTCCATCTTGTGGCGGGTTTCCCCTATGATCCCTGGTTAGGGAAATCTTCGTATTGTAAATTACAGGTAATTATGAAGAAGGTCCGCAGATTGCACCGGTTTTAAAAGACAAGTCTTAATAATCTGTGTAATCGCGCGGAAACCCGCAGCAGCCGTCCGCATTAGATTTTTAGTTTCATAAGCTTCAGCGGTCCGAGTGGACCTGTGTGTTAATGTAATCAGCGGGCTTCCGGTTTTTCAGGGTTCCAAAAAAACTGTTAAGCTTTTTTATGCTTCTTGCGGGCTATAAGGGACATAAAAGAGCGGAACTGTTTGTCCCGGCTCAGGGCAAGGAGCAGAATCCCTGCGGACGCAAAGACAAGCGCGCCCAGAATAAAGGGGACGCCATAGGCGGCAAAGCGTCCTGAGACCTCCGCTTCCTTGCCGGAAAAAAGAGCGGCCTTGAGGCGCAGAACAGGGAGCGCCGCGGCGGCGGAAAACAGAGCTATCTTGAGGGCGTAGCCCAGCGCGGATTTCAGCGCGGCCGCAATGTCGATGCGGGGATTCTTCCCAAGAAAGGCAAGGAGCAGGGCCGTGTTCGCCGCGCCCGCGGCGCTGAGGGCCAGGGCTATCCCCGCGCCCTGGAAAGGGCCGGCCAGGGCCGCGGCCAGGGCGATGTTCACAGCGAAAGAGAGAACTCCCGCCAGCGCCGGGGACCTGGAATCGCTCTGCGCGTAAAAAGCCGGGGCCAGTATGCGGTTCAACGCGATGAAAAAGAGGCCCGGTATATGCCAGCGGAAGGCCGCGAGGGTGAGGGCCACGGACTCTTCGCCGAAGCTCCGCGTCTGAAAGAGCAGGCGTATCAACGCCTCCCCCTGGGTCAAAGAAAAAAATGTAACCGGTATGGTGATAAGCGCGATGATATTCATTGCCGAAACAAGCCGCTCGTTGTAACGCTCCCATTGGCCCGTTTTTGCGGAATCAGCCAGGTCCGGGAGCAGAACGGTCCCGATGGAAACGGCAAAAACTCCCAGAATGAGCTCCTGAAGCCTGAGCGAGTATTGCAGGCTCGACACAACCCCTTCCCCCGCGTTCCCCGCAAGCGCGGTGCAAACCAGGTCGTTGAGCTGGTATGCCGCCATGCCCGCAATAGTCGGCCCGATGAGGCGCAGGACTTTGCGAGTCCCAGGATTCCCGATGGCCCGGCGGAAACCGGTAAATAAGGGCCGGAAGCCTTTTTTCCACACAAAGGGAAGCTGAATCGCCGCTTCCAGAAAGCCCCCAATCAGTATGCCCCAGGCCATGGCCCTTGCGGGATTTGCCGTGAAAGGCGAAAGCCCATAGGCGCAGATTATTGTCGCCAGGTTGAGGGCTATGGGCGCGATGCCCGATGGCGCAAAGACATGGACGCTGTTCAAAATTCCCTGGAACAGGGCCGCAATGGAGATGAAGGCCAGGAAGGGGAACATCATCCGGGTAAGCAGCACGGCTTCGTCCTGTTCCTCCAGCCCAAAAATGGGGACCAGCAGGGGCGCGGCAAGAATGCCCAGGGCCGCGGCCAGGGACACGAAAAAGCTCAGAAAGGTAAACATACAGGAGAGGAAGTCCCGGAGCGCGGCGCGGTCGCCGTCCAGCAGATATTCTTTGAAGGTAGGGATGAATGCCGCGGATATGGAGCCTTCGGCAAAGAGGCGGCGGAACAGATTGGGCAGCATGAAGGCCACGGAAAAGGCGTCAGAGAGGGCGCTCGTTCCAAGGAGGCTGGCTTTGGCGATTTCCCGGACGAGGCCCAGGACACGGGAAACCAGGGTCAGCAGGGAAAGCGCGGAGCCCTGGCGCACAAGCCTGGAGCCGTCACCCGGGGCGGAAACCGGGGCGCTCATGGCTGGAAAACCGCCAGAGCCGTCATGTCCTGGGGCCGGTTTGTGATAATGCCGGCGCAGCCCAGGGAAACGAGACGCTCCGCCAGGGCCGGCTCGTCAACGGTCCAGGGGATCATTGGCCGCCCTTCAAGGCGGGCGCTGAAACGGGCGAAAGCCCCCGCCTGCGCGTATCCGGGCTTGATGTAGTCGCAGCCCGCGATGAAACGGCCCGCGCCCCGGCGCAGAAGCCGCGGGACCTCATGCGAAGCGCTGTAAATCACCGCGCTTGGGACGCCGGGGGCCGCCCGTTTGAAGGCCAAAAGGCACAAGGGGTTAAAGGAAGACGCGGCCGCGGCCCCTTCGATTTTTTTCCCCAGAGACTTGAGCAGCTTTGCCACTGCGGCGGGCAGGGGATCGCCTTTTGTCCTGCGGGATTTAAGCTCTATGTCAACGTAGAGAGCCGGGCAAAACTCCTCCAGAATCTCCGCAAGAAGGGGGGGGCGTTCCCCTCCAAAAGCGGGGCCAAAAAAGGAGCCTATGTCTATGCTCCGTATCTCCGCGAGGCTCAACTCCTCAATATGCCGGCCCCGATCCGCTTCCGGGGCAGTGCGGGCAAAGCCGTCATCATGCGCCACAACAAGCTCCCCGTCCGCGGTAATGTGGACATCCAGTTCCAGTCCCGGCGCTCCAAGTTCCCGGGCTTTGCGGAAGGCCGCCATTGTGTTTTCAGGCGCCAGGGATGAGCAGCCCCGGTGGGCAAAGAGGAGGGGCCGTTTTCTTCCGGGGAAAACCGGCAGGCGGCTCACCGGTCCTTTCCTTCGGGTTTTTCCCCAAGGCCGGGGTCCTGGCCCTGGTCAGCTTCACTGTCAGTTTCACTGTTAAAAGTTTTCCCCAGCAGAATGAGGAGTTCCTGTTCCAGGAGGTCCGGATCCACAAGGCGTTCCCGCGCCGCTATTGTCCCGGAAACAGCGGCCTTTGATTTAAGGCTGGAAATCACAGCTTTAAGGCCATCTATTTCCGCCGAGAGGCCGTCGATCTTGGCTTTAATCCGGGCCGCTTCCTTCTCCGCTTCTCCCGCTAAATCCGGCTTGCCCAGGCCGCGGGCCAGTTCAGCGCGCTTCTCCCACTTGTCAAGCTCCGCCGCGGAGGACTCCCGGGCCTTTTCCGCCAGTTTCAGGGCGGTGATGTGATGAAAGATGTATTCCTTTGCCTCCGCCTCGCTCATACCCGCAAGATCATCCGGCGCTTTTTCCATAGCTCTCTCATTGGACTTGGCAAACTGCGGTTCTACGAACCGGCGGTTCTACGAACCGGCGGAAACAAGTTTCCGGCGGTTCATAGAACTATCGGAAACTTGTTTCCGGCGGAAACTTGTTTCCGATGGTTCGACGATAACTGATTTATCGAACAAGTCTATTTTATAAAGGTATTCAGTCTGGTTTCCGAAAATCAAAGAAGATAAAACCCAGGCGCCGCGGCCCGGCCCTGATCCCGGAGGTTCTTTACACTCTAATTATGAAGGTGAATATTTACAAGACTTTCGCCCTGGCGCTGTTCTGCCTGGCTTCCTCCCTTTTTGCGCCGCTTTTTGCGCCGCTTTTTGCGCAGAACTCAGGCGATAACGCGGCCTCCCCTGTGGCCAAAGGCGCCAAGCCGTCCGCCGCTGTCCGCCTCGCCCTGGGGAATACCGGCCCTTACGCCATCATCGAGCGATCCGACTGGTCCCGCTACGAAAACGGCGCGTATATCGGCCACGTGTACCGCGAAGTGCGGGCTTCGATTCTCCCCGCGGAAACGAAGTTTCCTAAGGAAAGCGGCGCGGGGGACTCAGGCGCGGGAAGCGGGATTGAATATCAGGGGAACTTCTTTGTGCTTGAGGAAACTCTCAGGGATATGCGGCAAAGCGCCAGAGGCGTGGACGCGGTGATTCCCGTAGTTTTCCGCGTCAGCCGGGGCGGAGGCATCGCCATTGTTGACGACAAGGGCTTCCCTTCCCTCCGGGGTTTCCCCTCTTATCCCGCGGGAGCCGTGGAGCCGGGCGCAAAGTGGAGCGCCTCCGGGAGCCGCGCCGTTGACCCGCTGAATGAAGGCCGCCCCGTAGTTGTGCCTTTGACTGCCGAATATGAGTACAGCGGAACGGAGCTTTACAGAGACATCCCGGTTCACCGGATCCGCGCGAAGTACGCCTCCCGCTACCAGGCGGCTTCCTCAAGAAGCGCCGGAAACGAGGGGTTTACGTCCCTTCAGGGCGCTCATACGGTTGACATCCTCCTTAGGGTCTCAGACGGGCTTCCCCTGCTTATGCGGGACAATCTGGATGAGACCTTTACCTGGGCCGGCGGGCGGAGCCTCCGCTTCCGGGGTTTTACGCTCACCTTTGGGGAAGGTCTGACCCCGCTGGACAGGGAAGCGTCCATAGCGGCTCTGAGCGGCGCTCTGGGGGGGGGCGCTGCGGGGGGGTCTCCCCCCGCTGAGGGGGGTGGCGGAGGACCGGGAGACTTGCGAAGCAAGTCTCTTAGCCGGAGCCAGGGGGTCGGACCTAAGGTCCGCGACTTCCCCCTCCCGGAGACTTTAGTCTCAGAGACTTCCGGCTCGCTGGACATCACGGCGGTTCCAGAAGGCATACGCCTTACCCTGCGGGACCTTCGCTTTGCCCCGGACTCCGCGGAGCTTCTGCCCGGGGAAAAGGCGCGGCTTGACGCCATCGCCCGGGCGCTCCAGGATTTTCCTGAGCGTTCATTTTTGGTGGAAGGCCACACTGCGGCTGTGGGCCGCCCGGAGGGTGAGATGCGGCTTTCACTTGAGCGGGCAAGGAGCATCACGGCGGAGCTTGCCGCCCGGGGCATTCAGGAAGGCCGGTTTATTTACAAAGGCGCAGGCGGGGACAGACCCGCCGCGGACAACTCCACGGAAGAGGGCCGCCGCATGAACCGGCGCGTGGAAATCACGATACTGGAGTAGGCGCGTGGCGTTAATCAAAAACATAAAAATTGCTATTTCCGGGAAGAGCGGCTGCGGAAACACAACAGTGAGCCGCATGGTTGCGGAGACCCTGGGTTTAAGCTTTATCAACTTCACATTCAGAAACCTGGCTGCGGAGCGGGGCTTGAGCCTTGAAGAAGTGATGCGTCTTGCCGCTGAAGACGATTACTGGGACAAAGAGACGGACCGCCGGCAGCTTCTCATGGCGAGGGAGCCCGGGGGCTGCGTGCTGGGTTCCCGTCTGGCGATTTGGATGCTCAAGGAGGCGGACCTTAAAGTTTACCTTGCGGCGCCGCCTGCTGTCAGGGTGAAGCGCATACTGAGCCGGGAGGGGGGCGATCCTGAAGCCGCGGCCGCGTTCACGGAATATCGGGACGCCCAGGACAGGGAGCGTTATCTGCGCCTCTACAATATCGATAACGACGATTACGCCTTCGCTGACCTTGTGATTGAAACTGCCGGTCTTGATCCCGCCGCCATAGCCAACCTAATAGTGCAAGCCGTGCAATCAGGCGGAGCCTGATTGCTTAGGAGTTTTTTGTCCCGCTGTGCGGGTCAAAAAAATCCAAGCAGTGAATCTACGAATCAAGCCGTAGGCTTGCACTGGGTCTACGGGGTTTTCCCTAGGGGGGGGACTAAGGGACTGAAAGTCCCAGGTCCGGTCCTTAGGGTCAAATCCGGGGAGTTTTGGGACTTACAACAATATCCGCAATTTAGACAGCGCTCCCAAAACTCCAAGCAAACCGGATCCGCCGGTTTGCACGGCTCCCGTGCAAACCGCTAATGCGGTTTGCTTAGAAGTTTTTTGACACATCTTACCAGTGTGAGCTTCTTTGCGGGTCAAAAAACTCCCCACAATGGTTCTACGCGCTTCTCCCCAGGGCCGGTCCTTAGGGTCCAATCCGGGGAGTTTTGGGACTTACAACAATATCCGCAATTTAGACAGCGCTCCCAAAACTCCAAGCAAACCGGATCCGCCGGTTTGCACGGCTCCCGGTGTACCAAGAGAAGCTCCCGGTATACCAAGAGAGGCTCCCGTGCAAACCGCATTAGCGGTTTGCTTCGGAGTTTTTTGACACATCTTACCAGTGTGAGCTTCTTTGCGGGTCAAAAAACTCCCCGCATTGTTCCCCGTAGAATAAATCCGGGGAGTTTTGCGGAATCAAAACAGCCCTCCACACCAAAAACAATCCGCAAAACTCCGATGCAAACCGGCTCCGCCGGTTTGCACCGCACTTTGTAAAACTTTTCGCTTTTTTTGTAAAATTTTCATTGACTTGGTTTCTATGTATACTGTATAATACTTACAATAATCACCGTAAAAGCCGGCGTAAAAATCTGGAGGAGTCTTGGTATGAAAAAAGAAGGATTTTTCGAAAACTTAGGAAACATCGGAAACTTGTTTTCGCGTTTCCGATGTTTCCGCGTTTCCGCGTTTCCGTCAGAAAGGCCGCATTCGCGGCATCGGCTCTCTTCCTTGTATGGGGGGGGGGGGGGGGTGCCGGAAGATCGCTAGCAGCCCCGCCGGAACGCAGTTTCCGCCGAACAAGTCCACTGTAAAAGCAGACGCAAAAATCTTAAGGAGTCTTGGTATGAAAAAAGAAAGTTTTTTTGAAAACATCGGAAACATCGGAAACTTCGTTTCCGGCGGAAAGGCCGTATTTGCGGCATTGGCTCTCTTCCTGGTATTGGGGGGGGGATGCAAGAAGGGGACCAGCAGCCCCGCCGGTGGGGACCCGGCTCTTGAAGGCTCCGTCAGCATCAT
>JAITSE010000088.1 GCA_031288005.1 Treponema sp. | reverse complement strand
GTTCAGCCTGTAACAGGCGATGAAGGGAGCAAAATTGATAAGCCTGAAGACCCCGTTCTTAAGGGATATACCTTCCTGGGCTGGTATACCGAACTGGAAGGCGGGGAGCTTTTCACGGCTTGGCCTCACACGGTGACCTGTGACCTGACCCTTTACGCCCAATGGCATAACAACAGGGCGGCCCCGATTGCGGAGTATACAATTACCTTTGACAGCGCCGGGGGGACGGACGTTTCTGATATAGAGGCTTTTGCGTGGAGTCTTGTCGGGAAACCCGGGGACCCGGAAAAAGAGGGGTATACCTTCCTGGGCTGGTACAACGCGGCTGAGGGCGGGGAGCTTTACGAATGGCCCATAACTCTGGCCCGTGACCTGACCCTTTACGCCCAATGGACGGTCAACAAATACACAATTGCCTTTGACAGCCAGGGCGGTTCGGAGCTAAGCGCCGCAAACGGGAGCGCGGGAACGCTGATTGAAGAACCCGCGGATCCCTCGCTTGAGGGATATATTTTCCTGGGCTGGTACAGCGAGCCGGAGGGCGGGGAGCTTTACGAATGGCCCATAACTCTGGCCCGTGACCTGACCCTTTACGCCCAATGGAGCGGGATAATCTACACGGTGGAATACGATGGGAACGGCGAGGACGGCGGAACCGAAAGCACCGCTGCAACAAGTCATGTGTACGGCGTGGAAAGCCCCCTGGCGGAAAACGGCTTTACCAAAGCGGGCCATATCTTTGGCGGATGGAACACCCAGGCTGACGGCTTGGGCCTGAACTACGCCGCCTTAGGGAATGTAACAGACCTGACAAGCGAAGCCGGCGGGAAGCTAACGCTCTACGCCCGGTGGTATAAGGACACGGAATCCATTTACACGATTAACTTTGATACCCAGGGGGGGCCTGTGGTAAACTTCATAAGGGCTAATATGTGGGACCCCCTTGGCAAACCCGGGGACCCGGCCCGGAGGGCTTATAACTTTGAGGGCTGGTACGACGCAAGAAGCGGCGGGACGAAATACGAGTGGCCCCACACGGTGACCTGTAACCTGATGATGTACGCCCAATGGACGCCTGTTACCTACACGATTACCTATCATTTGAACGGTGGAAGCAACGCGGCGGAAAACCCGGCCTCCTACACTTGTGAAAGTCAGGCTGCCATGGAGCCTCCATCCCGCACGGGCTATGCCTTCGGCGGCTGGTATGCCAATGAGCAACTCACCGGGAGCGCGGCTGCCTCGATAAGCGCAGGCAACGCGGGGGATAAAAGCTACTGGGCCAAGTGGACGCCTGTTTCCTACACGATTACATACAACCTGAACGGAGGCTCGAATCCGCCTGGAAGCCCTCAAAGCTACACTATCGAAAACGGCCTTACCCTGCCAGAACCTGCCAGGACGGGATATGCATTCTCAGGCTGGTTCGGCGCCGAGTGGATTAAACTTGACGAGAGGTCGGTCGCCTATATCCCCCCGGGCAGTTTGGGGGATAAAACCTTCTGGGCAACGTGGACGCCCGCAGTATACACAGTTACATACAACCTGAACGGAGGCTCGAATCCGCCTGGAAGCCCTCAAAGCTACACTATCGAAAGCGGCCTTACCCTGCCTGAGCCTGTCAGGACGAACTATGCCTTCTCAGGCTGGTTCGAGAGCAAGGACTTCACGGGAAGCGCGTCAGGCTCTATCCCCAAAGGCGGCCTGGCAGCAAGCAGCCTGGCAGCAAGCAGCCTGGCAGCAAGCAGCCTTGGGGATAAAACCTTCTGGGCAAAATGGACGGCCCTCTACACTGTGAAATACAACGCCAACGGCGGGAGCGGGTCTACACCTCAAAGCATCCACAAGCTAGGCGAGGAGAACGTCATGGCCGCAGGCGGCTTTTCCAGGTCCGGATATATCTTTTCAGGCTGGAACACCCGCTCTGACGGAAGCGGTACGAATTACAAGGCCGCCTCAAGAGCGGCAAACGCGGCAAGCGAGGCGGGCGAAGTTGTTACCCTCTACGCCCGTTGGCTGCCCGGATCCATGACCATAGAGCTTGACAACCCGAACCGGTCCATAGGCGGCGAACTCGACGCCAAAGGCCGCATGACGAACGTCCGGTGGCAATTCTTTCCCGAAAGGAAAGAGTATGTTATCTACTCAGGCGGCGAAAGCTATGATACGCAGCCTGTATACGTAACAGGCCGCACCCAGGTAAACCGGATTCGCGTAGTCCCGGGGAAAAACGAGAACAACTGGGCCAATGTACCCAACTACAAGGAGAGCGGCGCCTATCAGTTTGAAAAGTGGGACGGCTCCTGGCTCTTCCCCAATGACGGCGTTCCCGGTTATTCAAGCGGAATGAGGATCCCTGAGCTTAAGCTGCTCGGACAGATCTATAACGCCCACATGATCCGGATTATATTCGTGAACGCGGAAATAGACATACCATACGCTCAGGGCGAGAATTCCCGCAGCCCCCTGGATATAGGACCCTACCATGCTTTTTGGGGAGATGGTTCCTTTGAGGGTGACTTTTACGACAGCCAACGCGGGGCCTACGAACCTAACGACCACGAAGTAGACGCGGTCGTAGAGTTTGAAGGCAAAAACACCCTCTATACCCCATACCGTCCGTCTATTACCTTGTGGGACTCCCACGCGGTGGGATGGCAGTACGTCAACGAAATACCCTGGCAGCCTGACAGCGATTCTTATGACAGTTGGGACACCGCCCACAACCGCCCCCATTGGGATCGCTACGCGGAGAAGTGCCTCAAGTTCGCTCAGAAGTGGGGTTACTGGCAGTACGACGGGGTGAAAGCGAAATTTAACGGCTTTGGCTGGGGGCCTTCCGCCCTCACCGTAAAGTTCCGCGGCGGCGGCATCCTCACCGCCTCTAATGGCGCCGATACCTATAACGTTGTAGAAGCCGGCGGCGCGGATATCACGCTCCCGGACGCCGCTTCCAACAATATTGCCTGGGCCCGCCGGATGACATTCTGAGGGGTCCTGCGGGCGAAAGCATGCCCACACTAAAGCCGGTGCGAAGCTCACACTAACCCTAGTGTGAGGCGCACACTAACCCTAGTGCGAGGCGCACACTAACCCTAGTGCGAGGGACACACTAACCCTAGTGCGAGGCCGCGATTTCCCGGTAGATTTCCCGGTTGAGCATGGACAGAATCAGAATGGAGCCGTAGGGAAGCTGATAGGGCATGGTGAATTCACCGCCTAAGAATTCCACTTCCGCAAGAGTCCGGCGCTCCCCGCCTGGGAGCAGCGCTTCAAGGCGCATAGGCTGGGGAAAGGGGTTTTCCGGCATGGTATGCCTGAAAAGGGCGAAGACTTCGCCGTTCAGAGAACCCTCCTCCGGGGCGGCTACGGTGATGGAAACAGGCCGGTTCTTTTCAATTACAGTCCGGGCTTCCGGATTCTGGTGAACCACCGTTCCCGCCTTCTCGTTTCCAAAGGCCCGCCTTAAACCGAATATAAAGTTAATTCCCTGCCGCCGGATCCGCTCCGCCGCCTCGGAAACAGTGAGGCCCGCAAAGTCGGGGACGGTAACCGTGGCGCGTTCAGGCCCCAGGCTGACAAGGAATTCCAGCGTTGTGGGGCCTGAAACCGCGGCGCCCGGGACAGGCTTCTGCTCAAGAATGGTTCCCGCCGCTTCGGAGGAATATTCGTACATAAAAGGCTCTTTCAAGGAGAAGACGGGCTTTTCCCCGGATGCGGCGCCCGCGGCGGCAAACAAGGTTCTAAGGTCGATTTTTACCTCGTCTATGTTCCTGCCGGTATAATTTTCCACCGTGTTGATCACCGCGCCCTGGCTTACCACAAGGCGGATGCGGCGTCCAGCCTTCACTATGGTCCCGGCCTTTGGCTCCTGCTCCAGAATGGTCCCCTTGTCCAGATTCGATTGGGAATAGCGAAGCTGTATCCTTGGGTAGAGTTCCTTGACCTGTAGTTCCAGCAAGGCCGCTGTGAGTTCCCTGCCCTCCACATCCGGCACAAGGGTTTCCTCCGCCCCGGCTACGGCATAAAAGAAAATCGCCGCGGCAACCGCCCCCATAAAGCAGAGAAGTCCAGCGGATAGAAAAAAGAAAAACCTGAAGTGGTCCGTAACGCGGCTTTCGATAGAATCTATGTTAAATTTAGCCATTCATTCCTCCGCTTTGACGCCTCATGTTAAGCGGGAACCCAAAAAGCCCGGAGCGCCGTTCAAAAACGAGCGCCAGTCCAGGGCCTTTTTCGCGCGGTATTGAAGCCTTTGGACCGCGTAAATCCCGTTTCCCGTCTGTATCAATATGCCCCGGCCTTTGCCGGCGCCCAGCGCTGTCCCGGGCGGCGCGCATGATTCCGTGGCGCAAGGCGTTCCGCCTTCTTCCAGGGGCCGGCCTTCAAGGATGTAAAGCTCCGTTTTCCCGTGGAAGGTCATGCAAAGCGGCCAGGGGTTAAAGGCCCGTATCCGGGCGTCTATTTCCAGGGCCCCTGCCTTCCAGTCTATGCGCCCGTCCTCTTTTTTAAGAAGCCTACAGTACACGGCTTCCCCCGGGTTCTGATGGGTTCCAGCTATGCCGCCGCTGCTTGCGGCTAGTTTCCGCACAATAGCGGCCAGCATCTCAGCTCCCTTTTGCGCTGCAATGCCGCTCAAAGACGCTGCGGTTTCCCGGCCCGTCAACGGGAAACGCTCCTGGGCCAGAATGTCCCCCGCGTCCATCTCAAGCGCAATCCGCTGTATGCTGACGCCGGTCTCAGCATCCCGGTTCAGAATCGCCGCCTGAATGGGGGTGGGACCCCGGTATTTGGGGAGCAGGGAGGGGTGAATATTGATCCCCCCAAGGGGAAAGATCTCCAGAAACTTAGGTCCGAAGATTCTGCCATAGGCGAAGCAGACCAAAAGGTCAGGCTTGAGAGCCGCCGCCGCTTCCCGGGCCGCCGCGCCGAGCCTTTCCGGTTTCAGCAGCGCAAGTCCGGACTTGCCCCGTTCCAGCAGAGCCGCGGACAATGCCGCGGCCTCGGCCCCCGCGGGCGTAGGCTCAAGGCTGCATCTCCGCCCTTTTGGGGCGTCCGGGTTGGTCAGCGCCCCCGCAAGCTCGCAGACATCCTCCATGCCGGGAGAGGCCAGGACCCGCAGCGCCGGAACCGCTATCTCCGGGCTTCCGGCGAAAAGCACGCGTAAAGCCTTTCCCATCTAGGCCCGTTGCCTTTTCCTGAATTTCTTCAAAATGCTGTCCCGCTTGGCCTCTGGAATCCGGTCGATAAAGAGGACTCCTTCCAAATGATCGTATTCGTGGAGTATCACCCGGGCCAGCATACCCGAGACGTCGAGCGTAAAGGGCCGGCCCCTCTCGTTCCATGCCTGAATCTTCACGCGGGAAGGCCGGATCACATCGGCCCAGAGTCCCGGTATGGAAAGGCAGCCCTCTTCGCATTTCACCTGTTCCTGGGAGGTCTCTATAATGGACGGATTAATGAACACCCTGGGCATATCATCTTCAACATGAACCACGAAAATCCGCTTCATAAGCCCTATCTGCGGCCCCGCAAGGCCGACTCCCCTGCCCTTATGCATAGCCTCAATCATGGCCTCCGCTGTTTTCCTGCACTGGGCGTCTATGGGCCGAAACGCCTCCGTCTTTTGCCGCAAAAGCTCGCTGCCCAAGGTTAATATATCCATATCTTAGGGATAGTACACCAAAACGGACGGCCCTTGCAATCTTGCAAGCTTTCGGGCTGCCGCAGCCTGCGGCTTGCAGCAAACCTACGGTTTGCAGGGCTTTATTTATGGGCTTTTCCCCGCACCGGAACCAGCGCGGCCCGCTAAGAACACCGGCACTCCCTCGGACAGAATCCAAGCCTATTACCGGGCCGCCGCCGAAGCCTCAAAAGGCTGCATAAGCGCCTCCGTCTATCCAGACCAGACTTACGATAACCTCCTCCTGGGGGGAAAAGACGGCGTCCTTCTTACCGCGGGTTTCGAGAAAAGCAAAACAATTGAAGCCGGCAAAAAAAATATCGTCGGCATTACCATTCTGCCTGTGCCTGTTCAGTGGAACGGCACAAATGCAATAGGCTACGACACAAGCAGCGCCGCGAGCAATACAGCCAGCACGAACGACTTCACCTTTGATATAACCGACTCCTCGGACGGCAGCGCTGCCGCGGCAACAACGGAGCGGGCCATTATAATAACGAAAACCTCAGCCAACTACGATGCGGAGACCAAACTAACGGTAAACTTTAACCTTTCCAAATTCAGTCCCCTGATCTACATGGAACAAGGCTGCATTACCATTCAAAACTACGCGGTGGTCCTCTATCCCAAAGAAGGGAGCGCTTCACCCCCGTTAAATTTAAGGGTCTGAGCGGAAACCCCGGTCTTACCCAAGGCTCAGGCAAATATACGGTTTCATCCACCAATTACCTGGGCACGACTGACGGATACATCCAATTTCAGAACGCCGCAATTTTTTCAGACCCCAACACCATACTCCCCCAGAAGGATTGGAAGGGCTTCTCCGCTTAGACTTGCGCTACAAAGCTTTCGGCAAAAAGGATTGGGAAACAACTACCACGTGGTCAATCCGCAACGGACTTGCCCTTAACGAAGACGACGGCAAAGGCGGCCAGGGCGGAGACATACAGGTAGTGTTCGGCGATCCCCCGGTTTCCAGCATGGTCGGTGTTGAGAGTTCTACCATCCCCTACGAATTTAACAATTATTAAGCCCGCAAAATCGGTTTTTAGAATCAGCGGGCAAGCTTCGAACCATGGGGCCCGGGGATAAAAATCCGCGGGCCCCACAAATTAAAAAAGTTTTAGATACTAAAAATTTGTGTTAATCCGCCCAATCTGCGGACAAACAGAATTAGAATGCCGGTATCACCGCGCCTTTGTACTTGCTTTCAATGAAGGTCCGCACGTCCTCTGAACGCAGAGTAGAAACCAGTATCTTGATGGCCGGGTCGTTTACCCTGCCGCTTTTTACCGCGATAATATTCGCGTAGGGCGAATCGGCGCCCTCACGGAACAGGGCTTTCGTCGCGTCCAGACCCGCTTCCAGCACTTTGTTGGTATTGGTGATGTAGACATCAAAATCCTGCCGCACCCGGAGGATCAGGGCGGAATCCAATTCTCGCAAAGTTACCGGTTTAAGGTAACGATCCACAGTGTTGGTTACCGTAGTCTGATACACATCGATCCCCTGTTTTAAGGTGATAAAGCCCGCCTTTTCCAGAATACGGAGCGCACGGTACTCATTGGTCGCGTCATTCGGAATGGCGATGGTCGCGTTGGGCGGAACCTGGTCAACACTTGCGTATTTCTCTGAGTACGCGCCGATTGGTTCCACATGGATATTTCCCGCGTTTGCCAGATCAAAGTGGCGTTCGGCGACGATGGATTTTAGGTAGGGTTCATGCTGGAAAAAGTTGGCGTCCAGTTCCCCTTTATCCACCTGCTCATTCGCAAGGGAACTGTCGGTTCTGGTATTGATTTCAATATCAATACCCTCCGCAGCCAGTTTGGGTTTGACAAACTCAAGCAGTTCCGCGTGGGGCACGATGTCGGCCTGTACGACCAGGCGAGTCCTTCCGTTGCCGCTCTTCGCCGCCTCCGCGCCTCCTTCTTTATTACCCGCGGCAAAAACCGGGGAAACCAACATTCCGATTGACACAATGGCCAGTACCGATAATGCAGAAAGTTTTTTCATAAACTTCCTCCTTTAAAAATATTATTCAGGCATACGCCCAAATTTGTTAAAGTAAATGCCTCTTTCTGAGAATCCCCTTGGCGATGCCGTTTCCGGCGATTTGCACAAAGGTCACCAAAACAATGAGAGAGACAACAGAGGCGATAAGCATATCCACGCGGAAGCGCTGGTACCCGTAGCGTACCGCCACATCCCCCAGCCCGCCCGCGCCGAAAGACCCGGCCAGCGCCGTCGTAGATATAACAGCGATTACCGCGATAGTAAAACTGCGTACCAGATTGGGCAGGGCTTCAGGCAGCATCACTTTGAACACAATCGCGGCGGTACGGCTGCCCATGGCTTTGGCCGCTTCAAATTTTCCCTTGGGAACTTCAAGGATGCTGTTCTCCACGAGTCTCGCATACATAGGAATACAGGTGAAAGCCAGCGCGACAATACAGGCGCTGGGACCATAGGAAATACCGATAATGAGACGGGAGAGGGGCAAAGTCAGAATGATGATGATCACGCTGGGCATGGATCGCAGGGCGTTGATAACCGCGCCAAGAACACTGTTGAAAGCCCGCAGGGGGTGGAGTCCGTCCCGGTCGGTGAGCACCAATGCTATGCCCAGAACAAGGCCGAAGACGCCGGTGAGTATGGTAGTCAGTACAGTCATGTAGAGGGTCTGGATAATTGAAGGGCCCACGATGCTCCACACCTCGGCGCTAATCGCGCCGCGCAGGGATTCGAAAAAAGAGTTCATATACCGTCCCCTTCCTGCCACTCGCGGCTTGAAAGATCCCGGTTGATCTTCATAAAGAGCCGCGCGGTTTCGCTTTTTGGGTTGAGGAACACGCTTTTGACGCTGCCTTTTTCCGCGATGCGCCCGTTTTCCAGGACCGCCATATTGGCGCAGGCGTAGCGGACCACTTCAAGTTGGTGGGTAACCAGGACGATGGTGAGTCCCAGTTTCCTGTTGATATCGATGAGAAGATCCAGAATGGAAAGGGACGTAAGCGGATCCAGGGAACTGGTCGCCTCATCCGAGAGGAGAATGTCCGGCTCATTTGTCAGGGCCCGGGCAATCCCCACCCGTTGTTTCTGGCCGCCTGAAAGCTGGCCGGGATAGCAATCAACTTTGTCCTTGATCCCCACAAGCTCAAGAATTTCCATGACCCGGTTTTTCGCGTGGCCGCGTTTGACGCCAGCTACCTCCAGCGGATAGGCCACATTGCCAAAGACCGTGCGCGAATCCAGAAGGTTAAACTGTTGGAAGATTACGCCGATCTTCCGGCGCCGTAAATTCAATTCCCGCCTTTCCAAGGCGGTGATCTGCACATCGCCGATGGAGATTGTCCCCGAGTCCGGCGTTTCCAGCCGGTTCAGGCAGCGAAGGAGCGTGGTTTTCCCCGCGCCGCTGAAGCCTACGATGCCGAAAATGTCGCCCTTACCGATGTTCAGGTCTATACCTTTGAGTACAGCAAAGTCCGCGTTCCGTCCGTGAAACGTTTTGTAAAGTTCCCGGATTTTGATAAAAGGATCATCCTTGGCCATGCAGTCCTCACTGGATCATTAATATAATTCCTAGTAATTCTATATTAAAACTAAAATAATGACAAGAGCTTCTCCATTTTTTTTATTTAGCGAGGTTTTAATGATGAAGTCCTCCGCAAATGCGAACAAACTGGCTTCCGAAACTTCAGCGCTCATAGACTATAGGGCTAAAAACTTAGATTCCAAAGCTAAAAATATCATAGGGGCCTTCCCCCGGGCGGCGGTGCTGGACGGCTTCCAGTATATGAGCGCTTGTAATGCGCTCCTCGCCCTCAAGGTCGGCAATGGTGCGGCTCACCCGGAGTATGCTGTGGAAGGCGCGGCCTGAAAGATTCAATTTTTCCAGGGCCAAATGGAAGGCTCGTCCAGCTTCTCCGTTCAAAGCGCAGTATTTCTCCGTCATTCCTGTCGTCATCCGGGCGTTGCGGCGTATGCCTGTTCCCTTAAACCTTTCCCTTTGTATTTCTACCGCTATAGTAACCCGGCGGGCCACGGCTTCACTGGATTCCTCCTGTCTGCCGGCCAATACCTCCGGGCTGGGAGGCGTAACCACAGTCCGCAGTTCCACCCTGTCAAGAAGAGCGCCGGAAAACTTCCGCCAGTACCGGTGTATTTCCTCAGGCGTACAGAAACAGCCCGAATAAGAAAGCGGCATTCCTGGACTATCTGCCCCTGAATTTTCTGTCTTGGGACGGACCCCCAGTCTGCCGCATGGACAGGCATTGGCGGCCATAATTAATTGAAAATCCGCCGGCAGCGGGACCGGCCCTTCCGCCCTGGAAATGGTTATCACCCGGTCTTCCAA
This sequence comes from Treponema sp., assembly GCA_031288005.1. The sequence continues at coordinate 13,173 of JAITSE010000088.1, read as the reverse complement.
AGGCTCCCGCAGGGCCTGGAGTACATTAGCTCTGAATTCCGGAGCTTCATCCAGGAACAGTATCCCAAAGTTGGCAAGACTGATCTCCCCGGGACGTACGGTTTTACCGCCTCCTAGAATACCCTCAGGCGTGGCGGAATGATGAGGCGAACGAAAAGGCGGGCGTGTGATAAGGCCGTCTTCCAACTGTCCGGCCAAGCTATGCAAGCGGGTTACTTCCACCGCTTCCCAGCTTTCAAGCAAGGCCATAACTGAAGGCATACGTCTGGCAAGCATTGTCTTTCCGCCTCCAGGAGGACCGAAAGCCAGCAGATTATGCCCCCCGGCGGCGGCAATTTCCAGAACCCTTTTATATCTGCCCTGCCCTTTTACCTCAGCAAAGTCGCCGTACAGCATGGCAGGAGGAACCGGGATCGCCTGCCCGGAAGATGGACCGTCTTGAGGAAACGAGCCGGTTTGGGAAAGAAGGCTGAAGGCGCGGGCGGCCTCATCCAGAGTGGCGGCCGCGGCATAGCGGCCTTCCGAAAGGATAGCCGTTTCCCTGGCATTCTCCACAGGGACTATAAAGTCCCGTATCCCGATTTTTAGAGCCGATGCCGCGGCGGCAAGGGCGCCACGGACCGGCCTGAGCCTGCCTGAAAGTTCCAACTCCCCAAGGATCATTACATTTACCGGGAAAGAAGGAGTATCCGGCCCGGATGCGCCGTCTGGTTCCGACGGTGGAATAAGCCCGGCTGAGGCCATAACCGCCAGAGCAATGGGGAGGTCCAATGAAGCGCCGTCTTTCCGCACTCCGGCAGGCGCTAAATTGATGAGAACCCGGTCCTGGGGGAATTCATACCCCGAATTTCTGAAGGCCGCCCGAACCCGTTCCCTGGCCTCCCGAACCGCCCCCTCCGCGAGGCCGGTGATGTCTACACCCGGTATTCCACGGCGTATATCCGCCTCAACCCGGACAATGATACCTTCAGCGCCGTAAGGCGCGTAAGCCATTACATTCATACTCTTAACCTCAAAATATATATGGCGCGGCGCTGCACGGCGCTTTAATCCAGGAGCAAAAAAACAAAAACGGCTTCAAAATTTGGACACACAGCCGGAAAACTTTCTTTGAATAAAATCATAAGTTTTGGTAATATTTTATGATTACTTAAAAATTACCCGTCAATTAACGGAAAAGAATCTTGCGTTTTGAATTTTTTCAGGGTATAAAAGTTCCAGTACATAAAAGCGGATAAAATGCCGATAATCTACCAATATGAGTATCCGTTATCGTTTTTTCTGTTCTCTTTTGTTTACGGCGCTTCTGCCGGTTTATACGCAGAATGCGGATCATTTAATACAAGGGGGGGAAACTATTTATTCTATAGCCCGTTTCTACGGGGTTACGGTTCAAGACATTTTGAACCTTAATAATATTACGGATCCAGAAAAAATTCAGGCAGGCCGGCGGCTCAGGATACCCCGGAAAACAGACGTACCGAATCAAGAGCCTTACTCCGCTAAAGTCCGGGTTTCGGCCTCCGCCGGAGAAAAAAATACGGAAGACGGAAATTTTATTCAACATCAGGTTGCCAAAGGCGAGGCGTTTTATGGAATCGCCCGGCGGTATGGAGTTTCCGTTCAAGTTCTCAGGAACGCAAATAATCTTAAAGATGATTATTTGCTAAAAGCCGGGGATTGGCTGCGAATCCCCCGGAACGATCCGTCCGTCGGCAGCCTGCCGTCCACATCCGCCGTAAAGGATGAAGCCGTCACAAAGGCGGATAACGCTGCGGCTGTTTCGGCTGCCGGAAACGGGACGGCACCGCGATCCGACAAAACAATAACGGTGGATGCCGCCGTCAAGTGGCCCATCGGCGCGAAAGAGATTCGGTACATGACTGGTAAACTTAACGGCGTGGCGCTTCTTGGAGAGCGCTCCGAATCCGTCAAAAATCTAACCCAGGGAACAGTGGTTTCCGCAGGACCTTACCGCGGCTTCGGCAAAGTCGTTATTGTTCAGATGCAGGGAGGTTATTTATATGTTTATGGCGGATGTGAAAGTCTTTCTGTGAAAGAAGGAGACCGGGTCATACCCGGGACAGAACTTGGCAAACTAGGAATTGACGGGGTATCATCCAGACCCCAGTTATTTTTTCTGGTTTACATGAACAATAATCCTGTTGACCCCGTAAAAGCGCCCCGGGCGTAATGCTGACAGAAGTTTTACTTTAACTTTGAGACTGTAGCGGATGTGTTCAACAATTGAAGTTATCGCGGACTTTAGTCCGAAACAACTTTTGTAATGTGTAAGATAAAGCGGGGCTGCGGCTTCGCGCATTTTGAAAAAACTAAAAAACAGACAAGGTGGTTATTATGACAAAAACAATGTATCTTGAGACGCCGGAACGGGTAAAATTCAGCGAGAGGAAGAAAGGGGCCTCAAAACAAGTGGACGAATCAGGAACGGAAAAAAGCCGGATAAAGAAAAAAACGGCAGCCGTTAGAGCCGTAAAAAATTCAAGAAAAATAAAACCCCAGAAAGAAACAGATCCTTTGGCTCTGTATTTTAAGCAGATCTCCCGGTTTCCCCTTCTGACAGTTCAGGAAGAACAAATAATCGGAGAAAAAATCATCGCATACAGGAAGAGCCTGATGGAACTTGAAAACCTCTACAAAGACCGGGAGCATGAGGATAGTTACCGCCAAGAAAAGGCCGCCCTTGAAAAAACACTCCTTTTATTTAAAAACCGGATGATCAACTCTAATCTCCGCCTTGTGGTTTCTATCGCTAAGAATTACCAGCATCGCGGACTTTCCCTTTTGGACCTTATTGATGAAGGGAATATCGGCCTTATTGAGGCGGTGGAACGCTTTGATTATACCAGAGGCTGCCGTTTTTCTACCTACGGCACATGGTGGATACGCCAGGCCATTATCAAAAGTATCGCCGATAAGGGACGAGTTATACGCATTCCCGTACATATGCTGAATACCATCAAAAAGTGTTATTTTGTGGCAAAGCAGCTTACCCAGGACCTGGGCAGAGACCCCAGCGCGGAAGAATTATCCGAATATCTGGGCCTGCCGCTTCCAAAAGTTAAAGAAATCGTTAAGCTATCCCAGGAAACGACCAGCCTGGATACTATCGTTGATGACGGCAACATGACAAGGCTGGCCGATCTGGTTAAAGACGACAATCTGGAAGAACCTTTTGAACTGGTTTTTTCCATGACCATTCAGGAAACCATGGAGGATATTCTTTCCCAGCTTTCAGAGCGGGAAATGCGTATCATCCAGCTCCGCTTTGGACTGGCCGGCGAAGTCCCTCTGACACTGGAAGAGACGGGAAAAATCATGGGCATAACCCGGGAACGGGTCAGACAGATTCAGGAAAAGGCGACGTTTAAGCTGAGAAGTCTTAAACAACTGCATGAATTAAGGGAAAACCCATAACACAAGGCGCTTGCAAAACCCGGCGCTTCCGTCATACCGGGACTGCCGGGGTCAGACCCTGCTTACAAATCAACAAGCCCGCCGCAAAGATGGAACCAGGAGACCATGAGACTGAAAGTCTCCGGTCTGCGGGTTCCTGGAACCAATGGACTTTAGTCATTAAGACTTTAGTCCTAAGTTTGGCGGAGTATTGAACCCTCGCCACGAATCAATAAACTCGCCAAGAAAGGTCTGCCCCCCCTCCCCTTCTGAACAGATCGCCGCGCCTCACAGCCCCAGCGCAATCCCCGCAATACCCGCGGCGGCAATGTAAAAAGCCGGGTGCCGCTTAAAACGGCATACCGCAAAGAAGATCCCCGCAAAAAGAAGGCCCTCCCGCCACCTGACACCGCCCCACCCGGCAACGCCGGGATCGAAGAGTGAAGCCCGAATCAGCGTGTACGTAACTGCGGCAAGAAGCCCAGCCGCGGCAGGCCGCAGACCCGAAAAGACCGCCTTGACCACCCGGTTTTCCTTAAAGCGAACTAACATCCGGGCCACGATGATAATAATGATAATGGAAGGAGAGATAAGCCCCAAAGCGGCGGAAACACCCCCGGCAACACCCGCGCAGCGAAAACCCGTATAGAGCGCCATGTTGACCCCTATAGCGCCCGGCGAAAACTGTGCCGCCGCCACGATGTCGGGAATCGCATCCGCCGCCAGCCAGGGATAGACCTCGGCCAGCTTGTAGAGGAAAGGCAGCGTCGCATATCCCCCGCCTATAGAAAACAACCCTACCTTGAAAAACTCCCAGAAAAGGACGAGAAAGATCATGCGCCGTCCGGCTCTTTGGGAGTTGGGCCGCCCTGTCCCTTGGGACCTGCGGTCCCCTGGAGTTTCTTGCAAGCATGGGACCCGGAGACCGGAGGTCTCATGTCTCCGGCTGCAAGAAACTCCTTAGGTAATTTGCTTCGCAAATTACCCTGCCCCCGGTAAAGAATAAACCCGGCAATACCCGCGCCAATCACCACAAACACAGGCGATGGACTAAAGACCACGGAAAGCCCCAGGGCAATAACAAAGAGGACCAAAGCCTTGCAGTCCCGGTAGAAACCCCGAATCATCTTGATCGTCGTATCCAGAACCAAAGCCCCCACAGCCACCCGTATACCGGCAAAAGCGTGCCGCACCAGGGGCAAGTCCTGGAAGCTGCCGAGAAAAGCGGCGATAAGAGAAATGATGATGACAGAAGGGGACACAAACGCCAAAGTACTAACAACGCCGCCAATAACCCCTTTGAGCTTATACCCGATAAAGGTAGAGACATTGATCGCGATGATCCCCGGCGTCACCTGGGCAATAGTGTAATAATCCATCACCTCCTCCATAGTAGTCCAACCCTTTTTACGGATAAGCTCCCGCTCAAGGATAGGCAGGATAGCGTATCCCCCGCCAAAAGTCAGCCCCCCTATTTTAAAAAAAGTCCAATACAATTCCAAAAAACCTTTCATCTTACGTGATGTATTCCTTCAATAATATTCAGGAGGGGGAAGTCTCCCCCCTGCCTACAGCCCTACGGGCTTCCGGCACCCCCCTCAGCGGGGGCGCTGCCCCCGCAACGCCCCTGAGACCGCTTACGCGGTCTCTTAGGAGTTTTGCGGGCTGTTATGCCGCGGAGGAGTCTGTTTAAATCACAAACTAGTTTGTGACGCAAAACTCCATGCACTTATTCTACGGGCTTTTCCCCGCACCTCTCCCCGAGGTCTGACCCCTGACATAGCCTAGGTCTGACCCTTGACATAGCCTAGGTCTGACCCTTGACATAAGCTAGGTCTGACCCTTGACATAGCCTAGGTCTGACTCTTGACATAGCCTAGGTCTGACTCTTGACATAGCCTTAGTCAGCTCCCTGACACAGCCTTAGTCAGCTCCCTGACACAGCCTTAGTCAGCTCCCTGACACAGCCTTAGTCAGCCTCCTGATGGGGTCCTTCCCAAACGGGCTATCCATAGCCTATCGAAGGCTTCCTATAATAATAAGCCCTTCCCCGCTTACAAGCCAGGATAAACCCATAGAAAATCAAGCACCCTGAGCTGGGGAGCGGAAGCGCTTGAATGCCTTGGGCATGGAGGCGTTTGAATCGGGTCTCACGAGGCTCCTCAAAGCCCAAGAACAGGATAGACCCTATCCGTTTCAGACCTAAAAGGCTTGTACCGCCTGCGAGGATCCCCGGGGCCGCCGGTTGCGTCCTTTGCGGATCCGAGTCCCCTGTTTCTCCACCGCCGGATCAGGTCCCTGCGCGGGGATGCCATGGGGCAACGCCGGAAAACCTCTCGGCCTTAAGACCGGCGAATGCAGGCGTATCATGCCATTCATTCGCCCGAGCCATGGCCACGAAGAGGCGTATCATGACGATATCCGCTAACCGATGCTCCCCATAGGGCCCAAACCGCTTGTCTTCGATGGTTCCCCCGGTTCCCACCGGTCAAACTTGAGCCACAAAATTGCCGGAGATTGGAACGGGATTGCCGGGGTGCGGAGGTGGGATAGGGGAGCTTATGAAGCTATAATCCCGGGGCATAGGGGGATCCCGTCATTGTGCGGGGCACGTTTAGCCCCCAAGGGGGCAAAGTCCATCTGTTCTCTCATGATGAACCCGGTTTCTCCCATCATTTCCTTGATTGCGATGATCCGTGCGCTTTTTTGGCCATCCCTATGGAGTTTACGGAAGGAAGGGAATTGCCATGCGTTTATCCTAAGCCCCCAAGGCCTTAAGCTTCCCGTTTTTGGGTATGTATGCTAAGGTACATCCATGAAAGATGCGGAAACCAGAACGAAGCAAGCAGGAGCCCTCATCCGCTGCCCTTGGTGCGGGGAAGAGGAGATCTATGTGGCCTACCACGACCGGGAATGGGGGGAACCCCTTAAAGACGATCGCCTTTTGTTTGAAGCCCTGATCTTGGATGGAGCCCAGGCAGGGCTTTCGTGGATTACCATTTTGAAACGCCGTGCTGCCTATCGAGCGGCCTTTGACGGTATGAACCCGGAAAAAATAGCCCGGTATGGGGAAAAGGATATGGAGCGGCTTATGGGAAATCCGGGGATCATCAGAAACAAGCGGAAGATCCTTTCGGCTATTGCCAATGCCCGCAGCTATCTTACTATGATGGAAGGACCGGTCTCTTTTTCGCAATGGCTCTGGAACTGGGTGGAGGGTGAGCCGGTTATCCATCAGTTCACAAGCCCCGCGGAAATTCCCAGGGCTACGGACCTTTCTCATAAGATCTCCCAAGAGCTCAAAAAACGAGGCTTTTCCTTTGTAGGCCCCACCATCCTCTATGCCTATATGCAGGCGGTGGGTATGGTGAACGACCATCTGGTGAGCTGTTTCAAGCACCCTTGGCATCCCTAGCAGCCTGTGGTACCGGTGGATTGTGGCATGTTCATGCAAAAAATCCCGGTAAACGGCCATGCTTTCGGGGTTTGCGGGCGTACCAACGCGCATTCGTGCAGGGGTAGACGGTTTTATGGGCGAAGCGCGACAAACTCCTCGATCCCCGCACCTGCTGCTCCAAGCGCTCACAGGTAGAAAAAAAACACTTTCGGGGTATACTGTCTCGTATGGATACCAAAAAGAAAGCCGCCTTTGTGGCGGTGGTGGGTAGACCCTCGGTAGGGAAATCGACCCTGGTGAATCTCCTCTGTGGCGCAAAGGTTGCCATCGTGAGCGCCGTACCCCAGACCACCCGGAATGCCATCCGGGGTATCGTTCATAGACCCGAAGGGCAGCTCGTCTTTGTCGATACCCCGGGACGGCATGAGTCGGAGCGAAAACTCAACAAAAAACTCATAGAAGTTTCGGACAGAACCATGAAAGATGCGGATATCATCCTTTATGTGCTGGACGCTTCCCGGCTTCCCGGACCTGAAGAGGCGGCCATTGCCACCCGGCTCGTACCCCTTGCGGATAGAACCGTGGCAGCGGTGAATAAAATGGATAGCCCTCGTGCGGATTATGAACAGACCCTGGTATTTCTCAAAAACCGGTTTCCGCAATTAGATACCGCCCGGTGTTTCAAAGTATCGGCCCTGAACGGCGCCGGGACTGAAGCGTTGTTGAGCTGCCTGTTTGCCATGGCCAGTGAAGGAGCTCCTTTTTATCCGGCAGAATACTATACCGACCAGGAATTGAATTTCCGGATTGCTGAAATTATCCGGGAAAAGGCCATCCACCGTCTGCGGGAGGAACTGCCCCATGCCCTCTACGTGGAAGTAGCGGACGCGGAGCTGCGGGAGGAAGGAACGCGCCTCTGGGTCCGGGCCTTTATCATCACCGAACGGGAATCCCAGAAAGGCATGGTCGTAGGCAAAGGCGGGGAGCTTATCAAGGCCATCCGTCAAGCTGCCCAGAAGGATCTGAACCGTATCCTGGACTGGAAGGTGGAACTGGACCTGCGGGTTAAAGCCGCCCATGATTGGCGCCATAACGAGGGGGTCCTCAGGAGGCTCTTTGAGCGGTGAGCCCCGGGTGGGGCTTTACCGGTTTAAAAAGGCGACAATCTGAGCGAGCAGTTCATCGTAGGTGTCTACGCACGGGATATCCCGGCAGGATTCCCGAATGCCCTGGGGAGCCCTGAAAAGGCAGCCTCCCTCAGCAGCCCGGATCATGGCTAAATCATTAAAAGAATCCCCTGCCGCAAAGATCTCCAGGTTAAGGGATTGCAGGGCCTGCACCGCCTTTTTTTTGCCCTCTTTTTGACGAAGCCGGTAATTGGTGATGGAACCATCCGGGGCAATTACCAGGCTGTTACAGAAGAGGGTGGGATAGGCCAGTTTTGCCATGAGCGGCCGGGCGAATTCCTCATACGTATCGGAAAGGATGATGAGTTCCGTCTTTTCCCGGAGGGCTTGGGTAAACGGCGCTGCCCCTTCCAGCGGCTCTAGGGTACTGACGACCCGGGTAATGTCCGCCAGTTTCAAGCCCTGCTGGCGGAGGATGTCAAGACGGAACCGCATCAAGGCGTCATAATCCGGTTCGTCCCGGGTCGTCCGCCGTAATGCGCGGATCCCCGTAGCTTCGGAAAAGGCAATCCAGATTTCGGGGATGAGGACCCCTTCAAGATCAAGACATACGATACGCATAGGTGAGTATATACTAGCGTATTATGCTCCCTTTACCAAGCTATCCCGGCAGCGATCAGACTAATCCAAAAGGCCCCGCATAGGCGGGGTCTTTCCGGATAAGACGCGGCGGCGGCTGGGACCGCTTCGGGCCGGACATCCGCTCCGCTTACCGCAACGGATTGGAGCCGTCTCTCCGCGGCGCCCGCACTGGGTTTCGGGTAGTTCGCCCCGCTTTAACCAGACAAGGACGGGTCCCCGCCCGTCCCTAAGGGCAATCCGGGAACCGGTTCCCCCGCCGTCCATGACGGCGGAAATGTATACGCTTTGGCCCAAGAAGAAGCATAGGAAAGGGCTTTGTCTTAAGTGGCGGAGATGCGGCGCTATGGGCCTGCGCGCTCCGGCTCAAAAAGGTATCAAGATGCACCATATGGGTTGTTTTCTCGGACAACTCATCCTGCGGGGTTTTGACCAGGCAGAAGGGGTGTATCATGCCCTGCAATGCCGGTTCAATCCGGCTGATTCCGGCAGGTTCCGCGTTTTTAACCGCGCGGTGTCAGGGCATATCCCTCGCCTTTGGCCGTTCCGGATGGCGGGCGGCTTGTCCGGCAGTACCTGGCCGCGGCTCATCATAGGCCTTCCCCGGACAGGCGGGGCGGTGCCGGCAAGGCTCTTGCTTTCCGAAAAGATGCCGGTTCCGGCTTTGGGTGAGGAGCGGTCCGCGAAGGAAGCGCCGTTTTCGGGCGAATATGACGGCTTCTTTGAGGAAGGCCGCTAGGTGGACGTTGTAAGGGGGAGCCGCTTTTTTCATCACGGGACAAGGATGATGCGGACTGCGACGGGCCGGCCTCAGCTTCAGGAAATAGGCTGCTATGAGGGTCAGCATGGTATGTTGAGGCAATTCGCTTGACCCTCTGGGATAAAGGGGGTATACTGATCTTGTTTCCAATCATGAAGGTTGGAAATTGAGGCATTCGGATTTTCCTGTTTCCTGTTTCTTTATAAAAAAGCCATGAAGGCTGGTGCTTGGTATGCAAACAAGCGGGTCTTCATGGCTTTTTTGTATGGTTCTGGGCTGGTATAATCCTGAGGTTTTTCAAAAGACGAAAAAGCCTCATCCCTCGCTTCTTTATGAAGAAGGAATTATAGTATGTAAGGAGCGTATACTATGCACATGGCAGATGCCTTGCTTTCACCAGTAGTAGGCGGGGTGATGACCGGGGTGAGCGCCCTGGCCATCGCCTATGGGGTAAAAAGTATCACCGGGGATACCTTAAACGAAAAGAAGATCCCCCTTATGGGGGTCATGGGAGCCCTGGTATTCGCCGGGCAGATGATCAACTTCACCATTCCCGGTACCGGTTCGTCCGGTCATATCGGCGGGGGTATCCTTTTGGCGGCGCTCCTGGGGCCTTTTCCGGCCTTGCTTACCTTGGCGTCGGTCCTCTTAATCCAATGCCTCTTTTTTGCCGACGGAGGCCTTTTAGCCTATGGCTGCAACGTTTTTAACATGGGGCTTAGCTCCTGTTTCCTGGCTTTTCAGCTTATTTTTAAACCCCTGATGAAACAAGGCAAAACCGGTAAAACCGCTGCCGCCCCTCAGCATATCCTGATTGCTTCCATAGCCTCGGTGGTCGCCGGCTTGCAGTTAGGAGCCTTTGGGGTGGTGCTGGAGACCCTCCTCTCGGGCATAACCGAACTGCCCTTTGGGGCTTTTCTTGTTTTGATGCAGCCGATTCATCTGGCTATCGGTTTGGTGGAAGGGATCGTTACCGCAGGGGTCCTCTGTTATGTCCACCGGGTGCGGCCTGAATTCCTTGACAGTGCGATGGAAGATACTCCCCTTCCCCCGGCCCTTCCCACGAACAAGATCCTGATAGGCTTTCTGGTCCTCGCGCTCCTTGTGGGAGGGTTCCTCTCCCGCTTCGCCTCTGCATACCCCGACGGCCTTGAGTGGGCTATGGAAAAAACCGCCGGGACTACTGAGCTTGAGCGGGAAGGCCCCGTGTATGAGACCGCCGCCTCGGTGGTAGAGACCACCGCCTTCATGCCGGATTACGGCTTTGCCGGAGACGACGAAGGGTCTGCCCTGGGGACTGGGACCGCAGGTATCCTGGGCAGCATTATCACTATTGTCCTTGCCGGGGGAATCGGGTTTATCATCCATGCGGTGCGAAAGACTCCCTAGGCTATGAACCTGTATAAAGCCGCCGCAGGGATGGATAGGCTGGAACGGCTTGCCCTGGGCGCTTCCCCGATACATCGGCTGCACCCCCGGGCAAAGCTCCTTACCGCCTTTGGGTATGGGCTAACGGTCATTTCCTTTCCTTCCCAGGAGATCAGCGGACTCATGCCCTTTCTCTTGTACCCGGCGATCCTCATGCCCCTTTCCGGGACCCCCTGCAAGCCCCTTGCAGGAAGGCTCCTTGCGGCATTACCCTTTGCCCTTATGGGGGGAATCAGCAACCTGTTCTTGCTCCCTGAAACCGCTTTGTACCTTGGTCCTTGGGGGCTGAGCGCCGGTATGGTGTCCCTGGTTTCTATTCTGCTGAAAACGCTCCTCACCGTCTTTGGGGTATTGCTCCTTATAGCTACCACCCCGTTCTTTGAAATCAGCCGGCAGCTTGCAAGCCTCGGGATGCCGAAAATCCTGAACCTTCAGTTGCTTATGACCTACCGGTACATCTCGGTGCTGATCGGGGAGGCGGCCGCTATGGTTACCGCGTATAGCCTGCGCGCCCCGGATCAAAAAGGCATCAGGATGCACCATATGGGCTGCTTTCTCGGACAACTCATCCTGCGGAGTTTTGACAAGGCGGAACGGGTGTATCATGCCATGCAATGCCGGGGTTTTGACGGGATCTACCGGAGCACGGGGGGGCCGGGTTTTTGCCTTGCAGATTATGGGTATACCCTGGGGCTGGGTATAGCCTTTGGGGTATGCCGTTTTTTCAACCTCAGTGTGTTCTTGGGACGCCTCCTAGGATAGGGAGTTTTGGTTTTGATGATGGTGCAGGTGCAAAATCTCACGGTACAGTACGGTTCCGAAGACCCCCTGGTTTTACAGGACCTAGGCTTTTCCCTTGAACCGGGAGCACGGGTGGCCTTGATTGGGGCCAACGGGGCTGGAAAATCTACCCTGCTCCTGAGCCTCCTGGGGCTCATTAAACCCCGGACCGGGGAAATCACCCTGGGGGGTATCCCCATGAGCCGGGAACGCCTGGGAGAACTGCGAAAGCTGGCAGGCATGGTATTTCAGGATCCGGATACCCAGCTGTTCATGCCTACCCTCGCAGATGATATCGGGTTCGGCCTGCGGAATTATGGGTTTGATGAAAAGACCATAGAAGCACGGATCGCCGCAATCTTGGCGCAACTGGGTATCGGCCATCTTAAAAACCGGCTGTCCCACAAGCTCTCAGGAGGGGAGAAACGGCTTGCCGCCCTGGCAGGGGTCCTGGTGATGGAGCCCGCCCTGCTTCTGTTGGATGAACCTTCGGCTTTTTTGGATCCCCGTTCCCGGCGGACCCTCATCTCCATCCTCGCAGGGCTTCCCCAGACCATGCTGGTGGCTACCCATGATCTCGCGCTGGCTCTGGAGCTCTGCCCCAAGGCGATACTTTTGAAGGAGGGCCGGGTGTTCGCCGAGGGTTTGACCCGGGAACTGCTCCAGGATCATACCCTGCTGGACCAGGCAGGCTTGTAAGCAAGGCTTTGCCCCCATAAGCCCGGAGGCCTCCATAATCTAAACTTGACCCGCAACATTACCAGGACTCGGAGAGCGGCGTTCGGGTCTTGGAGACTGGCGTTCGGGACTTGGAGAGCGGCGTTCGGGTCTTAGAGACTGACGTTCGGGACTTGGAGAGCGGCGTTCTGAGCGGGATTACCGGGATACAGAGGCGGGACATGGGGGGGTATGAAGCTATAATCCCGGGACATACCGGGATCACGTGATTCTGTGGGTCCAGTTTGGCCCATAATGGGCAGAAATGCTAAGACCTTTATCCGGAAGCTACCACCACCCACACTTTTTCCCTGCCCACTTATGGATAACCGGTATCCAACCGGTTACTGCTCCGGGAGCTATCATAGCACAGGCAACGCGAACCCGTCCGATGCACTGGGGGTCTTGGTTATCGGTTACTACCCCAGGCGGGGAATAGCCATACGGCGGGTGGCCTGTTCATCCCGGAGAAACAGGTCTACTCCACCCCCCTTCGGTGGTCCGGGAACTCCTCTAATAAGCGGTTAAGACGAGTTTTCAAGGTATCCAAGGGGTCTCCTCCTCTTTGGTGGGGAAAAGGTAGCATGTTTATATCCGTTGTTCAACGGGTAGCAGGGTACGTTCATATAAAATACCGACGGGATATTCCATCCTTTAGGGAATTCCTTGTTCTATAAGGAAATAAGCGGTACCCGGAGTGTATCCTAAAGGAGCGGTTAAAAATCAGTGAACATGTCCCCCTTGGTCGGAGGGAATAGGGGGATAGCAATCGGCGAACAAGGTCTTTGGTCCCTGGTGCACCATTTCCATGATCCTGCCACGGAACCCTTGGATCCGCTTCGGTTGTCTCTTTGCCCTTTTTCCTCCGGGTTTATGCTACGAAAAGGGGACATTTCTCCTGAAGGGCA
>JAITSE010000035.1 GCA_031288005.1 Treponema sp. | reverse complement strand
CCGATGGCTCGTGGATATCCACCGATGGCTCGTGGATATCCACCAATGGCTCGTGCAAACCGGCGGGGCCGTGCAAACCGGCGGAGCCGGTTTGCTTAGGAGTTTTGCGGATTGTTTTTGGTGTGGAGGGCTGTTTTGATTCCGCAAAACTCCATAGTCCTAAGGGCTGATTCCCGGGGAAAAACCCCGGGGAAAATGTGCATGGAGTTTTGCGGACCCTGCGGCTGCACTGCGGCCCGCAAGGGCCGCGCTGTTCAAAAGTTCGCAAAACTCCAAGCGGACCGCAGGTCCGCAGGGTTCCCAAAACTCCCCGGATTTGTTCTACGGATGGCTCGTGCAAACCGGCGGGGCCGTGCAAACCGCTAAGCAAGCCGTAGGCTTGCTTCGGCTTGCTTCGGCTTGCTTAGCGGTTTGCTTGGAGTTTTTTGAGCCTTTTGTGAATGTTAGCTTTTTTAGCAAGTCAAAAAACTCCCCGGATTTGTTCCCCGGGGACCAATGCGGGGAGTTTTAGGAACCTTCGGTTCCATGCCTCCTATGATATCCACAGTTACAACGGGGTGCAAAAAACTCCAAAGCAACCGCGCAAGCGGTTGCACGGTTCTCAAGTGCGTGGAGTTTTGCGAACCAGCGGCTGCACTGCGGCCCGCAAGGGCCGCGCTGTTCAAAAGTTCGCAAAACTCCAATGCAACCGAAGGTTGCACGGACCGCTAAGCAAGCCTACGGCTTGCTTAGCGGCTTGCTTCGGTCCGCAGGGTTCCCAAAACTCCCCGGACTAGTTCTACGGATGGCTCGTGCAAACCTGCGGTTTGCTTAGGAGTTTTGCGGGCTTTGATGGATATAAAGGACTTTTCTAATTCCGCAAAACTCCCCGCACTTATCCACCAATGGCTCGTGGATATCCACCAATGGCTCGTGCAAACCGGCGGGGCCGTGCAAACCGGCGGGGCCGTGCAAACCGGCGGGGCCGGTTTGCTTGGAGTTTTTTGAGCCTTTTGTGATTGTGAACCTTTTGTAAGCCAAAAAACTCCACGGATTTATTCTACGGGGAACAATGCGGGGAGTTTTTTGACCCGTAAAAATGTTCACAGCGGCAAAGGGTGTCAAAAAACTCCAAGAGACCCGCTAAGAGACCATCGGAAACTTGTTTCCGCAGTTCGTAGAACCGCGGTCTCACGGGTCTCAGAGCCTCTCTGATTGTAGTCTTGCAATCAGGCGAAGCCTGATTGCGGATTTATTTCCGTAGAACCAGTGCAAGCCTACGGCTTGCTTAGGAGTTTTGCGGCCCCCAAGGGGTTTTCAAGCGGCCCCCAAGGGCCGCTCTGGTCCAATCCGCAAAACTCCAAGAGAACCGCTAAGGGACCGGAGGTCCCACGGTTCTCAGAACTTCGCTGATTGTAGTCTTGCAATCAGGCGGAGCTGAGACCGGAGGTCTCAAGATTGCTGATTTATTCTACGGGGACCAATGCAGGGAGTTTTTTGACCCGTAAAAATGTTCACAGCGGCAAAGGGTGTCAAAAAACTCCAGGAGAATCTTGAAACCTGCGGTTTCAAGATTCTCAAGGGTCCGCAGTTGACTATTCCGGGATTTTGGTCCTATCGTAAGGGCAGGAATTATCGTGACAAGGCAAAAAATAAGCGCGGCCCCTTCAATACGCAGGCTACCTTCCTACCTGCATACAATCCGGCGCCTACAGCGTGAAGGGGATGAATATATATCGGGAACCGTCATCGCCCGGGAGCTGAACTTGGAGTCCATTCAGGTGCGTAAAGACCTGGCAATCACCGGAATTATGGGGCGGCCAAAGCGAGGCTATCCGGTCGCGGCCCTGATAAGGGCCATTGAAAGGTTTCTGCGCTGGGAGTCGGCCCAGGACGCGGTGCTTGTGGGCGCGGGGAGTTTGGGGACCGCCCTGCTCGGATACCGGGAGTTTCAGTTTCACGGCCTTAACATCATGGCCGCCTTTGACAAAAATCCCGAAAAAATAGGCGCGGTCATCCACGGGGTCAAGGTGCTTCCCGCGGACACCATGGAGATTCAGGTCCACAACTTCGGCGTAAAAATAGCGATTCTCACTGTTCCCCTTTTTGCGGCCCAGGAGACGGCGGAGGTCCTGATCCGCGCCGGAGTGGAAGGAATTTGGAATTTTACCAGCCTTAAACTCAAGGTCCCGGAAACCGTGGCCGTTCAGGAAGAAGACCTCTCCTCAGGCTACGCCATGCTCTGCGTTATGATGCAGGCCCTGGGCGCGGAGGGCGCAAATGCCGGCAGACCAGGGTAAAGAAAAAACCGCCTTTCAAGGGGAAATGCTTCGCTGCCGGCTTAAAAAACGCTTCCGGCATCTGAAAAAGTGGGCGAACCGGAGCGGAACCGGCGCCTTCCGCCTCTATGACCGGGATATCCCGGAAATTCCCCTGCTCCTGGATATATACGGAGACGCCGTATCCGGCGCGCTCTACAAGCGGCCCTACGAAAAAGACGCCGCTGAGGAAGCCCTCTGGCTTGAAGCGATGAAAGCCGCCGCGTCCAAAGCCCTGGAAATTCCGGCGGCCCGGATTTTTTTTAAAGAGCGAAGCCGTCAAAAGGGAAGCGCCCAGTACGAAAAGGCGCAGGAGAGCCGGAACTTCACCCTGAACATAAACGAAGGGGGCCTCCGCTTCAGGGTTAACCTCTCTGACTATCTTGACGCGGGCCTCTTCCCTGACCGCCGGCTCCTGCGGAGCCTGGTCCGCTCGGAGGCCGCGGGAAAACGGGTTCTCAACCTCTTTTGCTATACCGCGTCATTTTCGGTGTGCGCCGCCGCAGGGGGCGCCCGGGAAGTGGATTCCGTGGACATGTCCCGTACATATCTGGAATGGGCCGCGGCCAACTTTGCTCTCAACGGCTTTTCGGCCCGGATGATTCAGGCCAGGGATATGTGCAAGGGGGGCGGCCCCGCTCCTTTCAGGCTCATCCGGGGAGACGCTCTCAACTTCATGGCCGAAGCCCATAAAGCCCGCCTCGCCTGGGATCTCATCGTCTTGGATCCGCCGGCCTTCTCCAATTCCAAGAGTATGAACGGCGTCCTTGACCTCAGGCGGGATCACTTGAGACTTATCACCCTGGCGCTGGGCCTGCTAAAACCGGGGGGGAAACTCTGGTTCAGCGCCAGCGCCCGCCGTTTCCATCTGGAAGCAGAGACTTTCTCCGGAACGGCGGCGCGGGATATAACGGAGCAACTGCGGGACGAGGATTTTAAGGGGAAAAAAATACCGGTCTGCTGTGAATTTACGCTTCTTTGATGTTGTATTTTTTGCGAAACCGCTCAATGCGTCCGGCGGTGTCTACCAATTTCTGCTTGCCCGTGAAGAAAGGATGGCAGGCGGAACAAATTTCAACCTTTATGTCCCTGGCCGTGGAACGGGTTTCTATAACATTCCCGCAGGCGCAGGTGATCTTCGTTGTTTCGTATTTCGGGTGAATCTTATCTCTCATATCTATCCTCCATGCAAGTCATCGTCCAAGTCCGGCGCGCCGCTGCCGGATACGCCGGTTTAAGGTCATCAGCTTCAAACAGCACACATTCCTCAATTAATCTCCGCTCACGCCAGAATTCATAGATCTGAGGAATGCCGCATTCCTCAATTAATCTCCGCTCACGCCAGAATTCATGGATCTGAGGAATGCTTCATTATTCTTGCTTTTTTTCATTCTGTCAACAAGAAGCTCGATAATCTCGATGTCGTCCATGGGATTAATCACCTTTCTAAGAATCCATATCTTCTGGAGTTCCTCTTCGGTGAGGAGAAGCTCTTCTTTCCGGGTGCCTGACTTCTTGATATTAATGGCCGGGAAAAGGCGGCGGTCGGAAATGCGCCGGTCCAAGTCTATTTCCATGTTGCCTGTGCCCTTAAACTCCTCAAAGATAACTTCGTCCATGCGGCTTCCGGTCTCTATGAGGGCGGTGGAAATAATTGTGAGGCTCCCCCCCTCCTCTATATTCCGGGCCGCGCCGAAGAACCGTTTAGGCTTATGCAGGGCGTTGGAGTCCACGCCGCCTGAGAGTATCTTTCCCGACGTAGGTACGGTCTGATTATAGGCCCGGGCAAGGCGGGTGATGGAATCCAGGAGGATCACCACATCTTTCTTGTGTTCCACCAGGCGTTTGGCCTTTTCCAGCGCCATTTCGGTCACTTGCACGTGCCGTCCGGCCTGCTCGTCAAAGGTGGATGAAATCACCTCCGCCCGGACGGTCCGCTCCATATCGGTTACTTCCTCGGGCCGCTCATCGATAAGGAGAACGATGAGGTACACTTCAGGGTGATTTTTCGTGATGGCGTTGGCGATCTTCTGCATCATGATGGTCTTTCCGGTTCGGGGAGGGGCCACAATCAGGGCCCGCTGGCCCTTGCCTATTGGACAGAAAAGGTTGATGATGCGCTCGCTTATTCCTTCGGTAATGGTTTCCAGGTTCAACTTCCGGTTTGGATAAAGAGGGGTCAGGTTGTCAAAGGGGATACGATTCTGGGCCACTGTGGGATCGTCGTAATTCACCGTCTCCACCCTGAGCATGGCGAAAAACCGCTCCTGCTCCTTGGGACTACGGATCTGGCCGTAAACCGTATCGCCCGTTTTCAAGGCGAAAAGCCTGATCTGACTGGGGCTGATGTAGATGTCGTCCGGTCCGGGGAGGTAAGAATTCTGAGGGCTTCTGAGGAATCCGTACCCGTCAGGCAGTATTTCCAGGGAGCCATAGGCGTAGATGATGCCTCCCCGTTCCGTATGGGCTTTCAGAATCGAAAAGATGATCTCCTGCTTTTTTAAGGAAACCATGTCTTCGTGGGAAATATTGTAGTTCGCGGCCAAGTCCCGCAGGTCCATCATATTGAGCCTGATAAGTTCGTTGATAGAAAGCCTGAGTTTACTGTTATCCTGATCAAGCCGGGGCTCGGGCCTGCCGTAAATGTCGGGCATGGAGGGCAGATTTTTAGGTATTTCCGGCATGGTCTGAGGCGCGGCGGCTTCACCGCCGGGAGTTCCCGAATAGAACCCCTGAGCGCCATTCCCGTTTCCGTGAGGCGGCTGGGAAACAGGAAGGCCTGGCTGCGGACTTTTCTCGTAATTCCGGTAAACCCTGGGCCTGCCGGGACCCCGGCGGACCGTTTCGGAGTTTCCTCCATTGGAACCCTCGCTTGCCGTGGTCCCCGTAAAGCCATTTTCCGGCCCCGCGCCTCCTGCCATGCTGGGAACTGTCCGCCTGGTACGGCGCACTACCAGCTTCCCGTTTGTCCGTTCGGCATTTTCTTCATCATTTCCGTTGGAATCCCGGGATATTTCCCCCGGCGGAACAATCTCTCCTGCTTCCGTAAAAGGCAGCATACCCATTTTCTCCCCTGGGGATGTCTCCCCCTATCAAATTAGCTCCGGTCGAACCGGCAAATTTTTGTTTTGGATTGTTGTTTTTAAAATCTGTCTTCTTCTGATAAATTTCACGAGCTAAGTCCATTTACGGAATACCGCATACCTGGAAAAAGCGGGACATAAAATCTCACATATTTTCAAACGTATTCATTATCCTGTCAGGTATTTTTTTAACATCCAAAAAACGAAGCGCGTATCCCGGCGCCACGTTAAATTTTTTATAGTATCTTGTTTTATTTTATCAATTAGAAAACTTCGTGTCAATAGACTCTCCGCCTAAATTGAAATTCCGCGGTAATCTAAAAAAATTCCGGGTTTATGCCATTCACCCGGCTTTTTCCCAAGCAGAATTCCAGGCGGCGGCCCAGGACGTTCAGGGATTCCCGGGCGGCGGCCCGGCGGATCTCCTGCCGGGAACCTGTATAAAAATACGCCAGAGCTTCACATTCTCCTCCCCTGAGGGCCGCGCCTATCCAGACTGTTCCTACCGGAACGCCGGAACCGTCTCCATCAGGACCTGCCAGACCTGTCACGGAGACCGCAAGATCCGCGCCGCTCTGTTCCAAGGCGCTTTCCGCCATAGCCATAGCGGTCTCACGGCTCACCAAGCCGTATTTCTCCAGAAAGCTTTTTTCTATACCCAGCATACGTGCTTTGGCCTCAGGTGTATAGCAGACAAAGCCTCCCCAGAGCACCCTGGAAGCCCCCGGCGTGGAAGCCAAGAGATCCGCCGTCAGACCCGCGGTGCAAGATTCGGCCGTTACGATTTTCAATCCCGCCGTTTCCGCGCCTCGGATAATATCCCCGGCCTCAGTCATTAAGCCGCTGTAATTCAGTCTTAATCTCTTCCGTAGGCCGGGAGAAGATCTCCACTTCTTTTTCTACATTGGTCATATAGCACTGTCCCTCAAAGAGAACGCCGTCAGCGATACGAAGGCGGACTGAAGTCATATCTCCCCTGACCTCGGCGCCGCTCATCATATCTATCTTGTCTAAAGCGTGTACTTCGCCTATTACGGTCCCAAACACCGTAAGGGAAGTTACCGAAATATGATCCGCTTCTACCACCGCCCCGCGATCAACGATGAGAGATCCCTTAGCTTCAATGGTTCCCGTGAATTTTCCCTGGATGCAAAGAGCTTCCTCAAAACGGAGAAGTCCGTTAAAACTAGTGCCGCTTCCGAAAAACACGGTCGCTTCACTGTCCCTTAGCCTTCTTTCGTGTTTTGCCATTATCGTCCTGCCATTTTAACCCGCTTCTTGCTTATTCCTGATGCGGCGATTTGCGTATCTGTTGTTCCAGAGCCTGTATGCCGATCTCCTGCTGTTTGAGGTTTTCCCATTCCCTGACGGTCCTTTCAATCCGGGCATCCAGTTCCGAAACGGCCTTTTTCGCTAAGCCGGTCCTCTCCCTTACCATTTCCAGAAAACGAGGCGTCGTATTTTTATTGATCGCCCCGCCGCTTTGAGAAACCGGGGTTTGAAAAATTTGATTGATAAACGCATCTAATTCATCAATAGTTTTAGCGAAACTCAGCATATCATTTTTCATATCGCGCCATAATTCCTCCGCCAGGGCCATCCGGGATTCACGGACAATGATCTGCCGAAAAAGCTCCCGGTTCCTCAATACTGCTCTGATCCGGGCTAAAACCTCAGAAAAGTTAAAGGGTTTTGTAATGTAATCATCCACTCCCAACTCAAAACCCTCAACCTTGTCCTTAACGTCGTCCAGAGCTGAAAGCATTATGATAGGAATTTCCCGGAATTTAGGCTCTTTTTTCAAAATTTTTGTCAATTCCCAGCCTGACATATTGGGCATGATATTGTCCAATATGATGAGATCCGGAAAAAAGCGCCTGACTTTTTCCAGGCCATCTTCTCCATCCGCCGCTTTTTCCACGACAAAGCCCAGTTTAGAAAGCATAACGTCAAAAAAATCAAGATTTATCTGTTCATCATCAATAATGAGTATCTTCTTCCGGGAATTCATAATTGCCCTCGTTGGTTTCTTTTATTTCGGATCCTTAACATTATAAACCTCCCGGCGCCTGCCGGCAATATGACAAGCGCCGCCAAAAGAAATAATTGCGCCAAAATATCGCCGTAGCGGGTATAAATGGAAGTCTCCGTAAAAACCGGAACTTCCACGGTAAGCCAGGTCATTGCAAAAGGCGGCGCCATGGCAAGGATTTTCCCATTGGGATCTATGCCGCAGGTCTGGCCTGACGCGGTAGACCGTACCATGGCCCGGCGGGTTTCCACCGCCCGGAATACCGCCATAGAGAGATGCTGGTTTTGGGCGGGAAGGCTCCGGGACCAAGCGTCGTTGGAAAGGTTCACGATGACTTCCGCCCCGTTTCTCACGAATTCCCTGGAAAGACTGCCAAAGGTATCCTCAAAACAGATGGGGGTCGAAAATTTAAAGCCGCCGGCGTTAAAAACCGCCGCTTTTTCACCTTTTTCCCAGAAATGGGTGTCCGCCTTCAGCAAAGCCTCGTATATCCAGGGTAACTGTTTTTCATAGGGAAAAGACTCGGTAAAGGGAACGAGGCGCAGTTTGCGGTATATCCCCGCCTCATCCCCTCGGTCATAAAGGATCGCCGCATTGTAATCTATCTGCTCCCACTTCCCGTCCTGGGACATCCGCCTTCGGGCATCGTCGTTTCCGATTACAAAAGGGACATCCTGCTCAGCGAGGAAATCCAGCAGCTCCCGCACCAGGACATAGGATTCTTGATCCGTCCGGTAAGTGGTATGCCAGTAAATACGGGGAACAAAGGCGGTCTCTGACCAAACCACAAGGTCAGGCCCGGGATCAACGGCCAGGGCTTCTTGGGAGAGCCGCTTTAGGATACGGTAATTCTCCCGGTATTGAGACATACCTCCCAGCCAAGGATCGGTATTGTGCTGGATCAAGGCGATTCTAGCCTTCTTCGCCTCCGAATAATCCACCGGGGAAATAAAACCGTAGATCAGGGTCCCCGCAAGGGTGGCAAGCCAGATTAAGGCGGGTATGCGCTCGCGTCTGAAAAAGTCCCTGGCCCTGGCAGCCAAACCGGCGAGGGTAGAAAACTCCCCGCCGAAAGCAGCAGCCAAAAAAGACGAAGGAAACACCGTTAGCGCGGAAACACCCCACACCCCGAATATAGCGGCAATTTGCAGCACCGGGAGGACCGTCCACTGGGAGTAGCCGGTGACGCCGTAGGAATAACCTAGAAAGCCTTGGGTCCGCAGATATTCATAGGCCATCCAGACGATCCACTGAATCAGATAGCCCCGCCGGGGAAAAAGGATAAGGACAAGTTTAAGGACCGGAAAAAGAAAGGCGAAATAGACAAGATAAATGATCCCCACAATGAGGCCCGCCAGAGGATGAAATACGCTGAGCCAGTAGTTGAAGATGCTGTAGGCTGTATAACCGTAGAGGGCGCCCCAGAAGGCACAGGCCCAGACACCGGTCTGAGAAATCACCCAAAAAATAGGGACATAGGCAATCCAGGCCAAAAGGGGGACGCCGTTTTCAAAAAGCAAATTGGGGAAAGAACCGGCAAACAACAGGGAAGCGGCTAAAACCGCCGCCAAATAAACCGGAAAAGTCCTAAGCTGTCCGCCGCGCCCGGCAAGTTTCATGTCTCGGCGCCGCCGCTTTCACCGGGTTCTGAAACGCTAGGTACGGCAATATTCCAGACATCATGCTTCAACTCTCTTCCAGGCCTGAACGCGGCGATACCGTGGGAATGTACGAAAACAGGTTTACCCGTCCTGGGATTCCGGGCTTTTTCGCGGCCCTTGCGGATACGCACTTCAAAAGTTCCAAAACCACGTATTTCCACACATACCCCGCGAGTCAGGGAATCTTTAATCTCTTTGAGAAAAAGATCGCTGACAGTCCGTATTTCTTTACGGTTCATTCCGGTACTTTCATATAAAGAGTCAATAATATCAGCCTTCGTAAGTTTTTTTGCCGCCATTTTGCTCTCTCAAAGGTCCGCCGCTATTGCGCCGCTTTGAGTAAATTAAAAAGACGCTGCATCCTTGATTTTTTGCGGGCCGCCGCGTTTTTTTTGACAACTCCCTTTCCGGCGGCGGCGTCAATTTTTTTGATCATATCCTTGAGCGCCGCTTCGGAAGCCACAGCGTCCTTTTGCCGCGCCAATGCAACAAATTTTTTTACGCTTGTTCTAACGGCGCTTTTCACCGCCCTGTTTCGGAGCCTGCGCTCCTCGCTCTGCCTGTGTCGCTTTTCAGCGGAACTTATTTTACCTGACAAAAGAAAACCTCCAAGTATAGGCCCTAAACAGACCGTGAATTTAATCAACCAACCCCGCCGTAGAGTCGCAAATAAGTTTACGGCAGGTATTAAACCCTCAATACGAATCAACAACTCCGCTCTGAAGGACGGGGTATATTGTTCTTCAGTGGCGGTTAGACTCGCAGAAACTTTATTTCTGAGGGTTTAATACCAAGAGAGCTTGCTCCCAAATAACCGCCATAAATCTCTCCCGCGCAAGCGGGTTCTTGGGTATTAAACCCTTCGCTGCGAATAAAAACTAACGTCCTCCCCTGCCCGGAGTGGCTGCAAGGAAGTCAGGCCATGCTTCAATAAGCAAAGCCGTACAAATCTATCGTACGGGCCGTTTACTTAAAATCCGAGGGCCTACGTTCTGTTCTTTTACACTTTTCACATTCCGCCAGGTTTTTGACCTTGCCCCGGTCAAAAATTATCTTCATTTTAATTTCTCCACCACACGAACAAAAAAACTTCTGAGTCGCACTGGTTGTCCGTGAGTTTTTACTGGCCTGGGCCATAATTCAATCTCCTCTGAGGTTAAAACCTGAGCCTAAAAATTCTGGTCAATGACCTGGATATAGAATACTACAGACTACACCGGCTGTCAATACTCCGCGTTGCCTCATTGAAAATGTAAGCTGGAAAAGACCACGCCGCATTTTGAAAAACAACCCAAATCAAGGCAGACTATCCGGGAGTATCAGTTCTCGGAGATCAATAATGGCTTATCTATGAAAGAAAAATAAAATAGCATTGCCGGATATCGTTCCCACTCTCACAACGGAAAACGGAAAGAAAAAGCAGCCATGCTGAACGAAATGCAGGTTATCACCGGATATAAGCGGGGAGTACGCCCTGCGTATCCTCAATATGCCGGAGACTCCACACCTCTGCTCATCGTGAAGGGCAAGATGCTCAAACTCAACCCATTGAAAAAAAGACCCGCAAGCCGGAACGGCAAAAAATCTATACCGATGAGGTCACCGCCTCCCCTCCGCCATATCTGAAGATGCTTCTGGTATATATGCGGTCAGTCCTGCGTTCCGCAGCTCCGGGCCCCTCATCCGCCCGCAAATGCCCTTCATTGCCGGATGGCCCGCCTTTGGTATCACCCCCGCCATCAGGGATAAACTCCTGACCATCAGCCCAAAAACTCGCTTTCGCGGGAAAGCCTATCGACCGCGTTCTCAAAAAAAGACAAGGCCGCCCTCGCTTTGTGAAGGATAAAAACCTCACCAAACCAGGGGACCTCCTCAAACATCCCATCCCCATCTGGCGGGAAACCCTCCAGACCACGCATTGTGGAGGTCTACCGCTACCCTGTCTACGGGAATCCCGGGAATCCGTCTGATCAGCATCATTAGAGTTGTTCATAGGTTATATTCGCGTTCTACGCCGGGCATCAGGATGGAATATGAGGATATGGAAGTGACATCACAACAAACGCTGTCGCAGCGTAATACTGTTTTTATCCCAGCCTTAAAAAACATTTCCTCTGTTCTGTCGTCAAATCAGCGAATATCCTGCTTGTTGTCTGTGAAGTGAGCAGATGGCCATGGCTGGAAAGTAATTTTTCTGCAAGCTGATGGATAATGAATCGCAATACACGGACTGGTCTATTTACCGCGATATAAAAAAAACGCTGAACAAAGATATGACCATCCTTTTATACAAAAACGGCTATCCTCCGGAAAGGGACGAAGAAGTCTTTGAACAAGTATTGGAACAGACTAAAAATTGCAACAGCTCCGACACCGACGATGCCTATGAGCCACCGGATGGAAATTATAGCATATCGTTCGCGGCGGAAATATATGTATGAAAATATCCTTACTAACTATTTACGCGGCGGATCATCGGCGTTAAAACCGTTCATGCCGGGACTGTTTTAGCATATCCTGGGAAGACAAGATGCGTCCGTCCCGGAACGAAACGCGGGATGGACGCGCCGCGGGAAATTAGTTTGCCGCTTTTTCCA
>JAITSE010000082.1 GCA_031288005.1 Treponema sp. | reverse complement strand
CGGACGGCGAACTCACGATCTATCGGTCTTTTTTCTTGCATGGATAACCCCATTGTTTCCTTAGGCAGGTATTGCTGCCGGATGTAGTGCAGGTTTCCATGGTCGGATTTTTACCTGAGATCCCGCCCCCCCTTTCGGTCAGATTTTATGTGAGGCAGCGAGGGAACTTGACAGTAGGGGCTGAATGGATTAAACTGCTTTAACCGGCTGGCCATTGCCGGCAGCGCGAGAGTGGTGAAATTGGCAGACACGCCAGACTTAGGATCTGGTGCCCCAGGCATAAGGGTTCAAGTCCCTTCTCTCGCAATAAAGAGGAGACTTGGAATTTTACGGTCCTGCGCCCTATTGCGTAAAATTTGCGGGAATAGCTCAGTGGTAGAGCGCGACCTTGCCAAGGTCGATGTCGCGGGTCCGACTCCCGTTTCCCGCTCAAAACCGGAAAGATTTGATTCATCGAGGAAATAAGTGACGGTAACCAAAAAATTTAAGCAGTTGGAACATTCGGCCTTGCAGCTTACCATTACTGTCGGCGCGGCTGATATCCGCTCCGAATACGATGCCCTGACAGCTAAGTACGGTAAAACCATACAAATTCCCGGTTTTAGGAAGGGGAAAGTCCCCCGGGATGTGCTGCTCAGAAAATTTGGCGATGCTGTCAAAGAAGAAACCCTGGGAAATATCGTCGAAAAGGCGGTCTCCGAGGTTTTTGATAACAAATCTTTCCCAAAGGAAAAGCGGCCCCTTCCATATTCTACCCCTTGCCTTAAGGAAGACGGTTTGAAGCTGGACATGGATAAAGACCTGACCTTCGCTGTAACCTACGATGTTTTTCCGTCCTTTGACGTTGGCATCTGGAAGGGCCTTGTGATTGAAACGCCCGATGCGGAGGTCACGAATGAAGACATAAACCTGGAACTAAACGCAATAAGGGAGCGCAACGCCTTCGTACTGGATAAAGACGATGCCGCTAAAGCCGCCGCTGGCGATGTGGTTACCGTGAATTATGCGGAAATTTCCGATGGGGGAGAGATTCTCCCCGGTACGGAGCGGCAGGATTTTACGTTTACCCTGGGATCCGGGTACAACATTTTCAAGTTCGATGATGACGTGGCGGGGATGAAAAAAGGGAAGAGCAAGGACATAGAGAAGTCTTACCCTGAAGATTTTGAAGACAAGGACCTCGCCGGAAAGACTAAAAAGATACGAGTAACTCTTACGGCTCTCAAAGAAAAGAAGCTCCCGGACATGGATGATGAGCTGGCCCAGGATGTTGATGAAAAGTTTAAGACTCTAGAAGACCTTAAAAACAGCATCCGGGAACGGCTTGCCAAAAATCTGGAAAGACGGCTCAGGGAAATCGCCGTGAGCAGGATCCTGGAAAAAATTGCGGAAAACAGCCCTATAGACATTCCCGAATCCATGGTTCGAATTGAACTGGAAGGCCGATGGCGGAATCTGGCCCAGCGGCTGGCGCTTGAACCGGAAGATCTCCTAAAAAATGTAGAGAAATCCGGCGGTTCCATGGGCGCCGTTTTCGATGGTTGGCGGCCAGATGTTATTAAAGCCCTCTGTGCAAGGCTTATCGTGGAAAAATTAATAAAAGATCTGGGTATTGACGCGGACGATGAAGGTCTGCAAAAAGAATTTGATCGCATAGCCGGGGAAACCGGCACGCCGGTGGATGAAATAAAAAAACAATATGAATCCGGTGAAATAAAAGCGTACCTCAAAGAAGAAATAAAGGAGCGCAAACTGCTTGATCTTTTATTGGCGGAAAATACGATAAAAAAGGGGAGCCATACGAAGTACCTGGACCTGGTATCGCATAATGGTTAATTTATAGATGACTGAAAAAATGAATGCCCTTGTGCCGATTGTGGTTGAACAAACTGGGTTTGGAGAGAGATCCTACGACATTTATTCCCGACTCCTAAAAGACCGGATTGTTTTTTTAGACGGGGAAATCAATGACCTTAGCGCAGATCTTGTAGTGGCTCAGCTTCTCTTTCTGGACGGGCAAGATACGGAAAAAGACATCAACCTATACATAAATTCCCCAGGCGGCTCTGTAACCGCGGGGCTTGCAATTTACGACACTATGCAGTACGTCAAGTGCGATGTTCAGACTATTTGTCTGGGTCAGGCGGCCAGCATGGCGGCTCTGATTCTCACCGCCGGGGCGGCGGGGAAACGGCTGGCATTGCCTTCTTCCAGGGTGCTTATCCACCAGCCCTGGGGCGGCGCACAGGGACAGGCCAGCGATATAGGGATACAGGCCAAAGAGATACTCCGGCTTAAAAAAATGACAATTGATTATTTTGCCTTGCATACGGGCAAGGATGCGGAAACCATTGCCCGGGATATGGAACGGGATTTTTATATGCCTGCCGCCGAAGCTGTCGCCTATGGAGTGGTAGATCAGGTGCTTGCGAGGGAAAAAAATGGCTAAACTGCGTAATGGCGGCGGCTTTGAACGGTCCTGCTCTTTCTGTGGCAAAAACGCCGATATGACAAGACGCCTCATAGCCGGGCCAAATGATGTATTTATATGCGATGAATGTGTGGAAGTATGTCGGAAGATTTTAGTCGAGGAAGATCACGAACTTTCTACCCGGTTTACAGGCGATATTCCCACCCCAAAAGAAATCAAGACCTATCTCGATGAATTTATAATCGGCCAGGAAGACGCGAAAAAAGCCTTATCCGTGGCAGTGTACAATCACTACAAACGCATTGCCAATCCCGCCAGGGAGCCGGACGATGTAGAAATAGAAAAATCTAATGTTCTCCTTATTGGCCCTACGGGAACAGGAAAAACTCTCCTTGCAAAGACGCTGGCGAAGAAGCTCAAAGTCCCTTTTGCTATTGTAGACGCCACAACCCTGACAGAAGCCGGATATGTAGGGGAGGATGTGGAAAATATACTCCTAAAACTTATTCAAAATGCGGGGGGCGATATTGCTGTGGCGGAACGAGGCATAGTATACATCGATGAGATCGACAAGATAGCCCGTAAAGGTGAGAATATTTCCATAACCCGTGATGTTTCGGGGGAGGGCGTACAACAGGCCCTCCTCAAGATCATCGAGGGGACTATTGCTTCTGTGCCGCCTCAGGGTGGACGGAAGCATCCCAATCAGGAAATGCTCCGCATCGATACCACAGACATTCTGTTTGTCTGCGGCGGCGCCTTTGTCGGCCTGGACAAGTTCATTGAAAAACGGGTAGTGCAGCACCCCATGGGTTTCGGTTCAGATATACGAGACAACAAAAATCGGAACCTTAAAGAGCTTTACGATTCACTCCATCCGGATGACCTCATACATTTCGGCATGATCCCCGAATTTATAGGCCGGCTGCCCATCACTGTCTGCCTTGAAGAACTTAACCGGGACGATCTTAAGAGGATTATCACGGAGCCGAAAAACGCCATAGTCAAACAATATAAGGCTTCCCTGGCTATAGATGATGTCAAACTGGAATTTACTGACGGCGCTATTGATGCTATCGCGGATACGGCGATCAAACAGAAAACAGGAGCCCGGGGACTCAGGGCTATTGTGGAACGGCTTATGACGGATATCATGTTTGAAATTCCGTCTATGGGAGGGGGAAAGCGGGTAATCATTACTCAAGACGTGGTAGAGAAATCAGAACCTCCAGAGATTCATCCGGTTCAGAAAAGCGCATGAAACTCAACTGGGTTTCAAAATTTCTTAGGCCCTCAAAGATTCCTGAAGCCACATTGCTTCCGTCAATTGTAAAAAACAAATTCCAAATTGAAGAATTGCCTTTGCTTCCTCTGCGAGAACTGGTTTTATTTCCCCAGACGGTTATCCCTATGTTCATCACCTGCAAGCCGGGGATTGCCGCAGTAAACGCGGCTCTGGAGAGCGGTGATTTTCGGCTCTTTGCCGTCTGCCTAAAATCCACCGGCGATGGGCAGCCTCGGGGCTTTGACAGCCGGGCGCTTTCCGGCAGGGCCGGCGTGGGGCGCAAAGGATATGCCGAAGGCATTCCCGCGGACGGGGAATATAAAAACGGTTACAGCGGCCCCAGAATGCGGGACTCTCCGGATGCCGGCGCTTCCGCCTCCACGGGCGAACCTTTTCCTGCCGGGACAGTGGTCCGGATCATTCAACACCTGAAGCTTCCGGACAACACCTATCGTTTGGTAGTCCAAGGCGAGTACCGGGCTGTTATTGTTTCTATCATAGAACAGCAATGCTGTCGGACTGCTAGAATTGAACCAATAAGATGCACCGGCCCAGGAAGCATGGAAAGCCCTGAAATTGCGGCCCTGGCCAGGACGGTACAAAAGTCTTTTGCCCAATACGCAGAATTTTCCAAAAAAGTGGGCGTTGAAACACTGACAGCGGTGGAAAAGACGGAAAGTCCTGAGCGGCTTGGAAACATCATCGGGAACGCTGTTTCTGTCAGTCCTGAACGGAAGGCAGAACTTCTGTGCATAGGGGATACGGAGGAACGGCTTGAAAAACTCCTTGAGATGTTGGAAATGGAAAACGAAATTTTCGGTATACAAAATAATATCAGCGGGAAAGTTAAAAGCCGGATGGAAAAAAATCAGCGTGAATATATTCTTCATGAACAGTTAAAGGAAATTAACAAGGAACTGGGTGCATCCGCTGGCGAGGATGAATTTGCTGACCTTGAAAAAACCATTACAGAAAAAAAGCCCCCGGAAGAAATACTGTTCAAGGCCCGTAAGGAACTTGCAAGGCTCAGAAAACTTCAGCCCTTTTCTCCTGAGGCCGGCGTGCTGCGGGGCTACCTGGAATGGATAGCCGACCTCCCGTGGATCGAATCTAGCGTGGATTCCGGGGACCTGGCCCTGGCGGAGAAAATTCTTGATGAAGACCACTTTGATATGCGGAAGGCTAAAGAGCGTATTCTGGAATTCATCGCCGTACGGGAACTTAGCTCCCGGAACCAGATCTCTGCGGGAATCAAGGGGCCAATTCTTTGCTTCGTGGGACCGCCGGGAACCGGAAAAACCAGTCTTGGGAAGTCCGTGGCCCGCGCCCTGGGACGGCGCTTCGTTAGGATTTCCCTGGGCGGTGTGCGGGACGAGGCGGAAATACGAGGGCACAGGAAAACTTATGTTGGCGCTCTGCCGGGAAAGATTATCCAATCCATGCGTAAGTCTGGGACAATAAACCCGGTGTTCCTGCTAGACGAAATAGACAAACTCTCAAGCGACTTCCGGGGAGACCCGGCGTCGGCTCTTCTTGAAGTTCTGGACCCGGAACAGAATTCGGCTTTTAACGATCACTATCTGGAAGTTCCCTACGACCTCTCCAAGGCGCTTTTCATCGCTACGGCGAATTCCCTGCACACCATACCCTATCCTCTTTTGGACAGGATGGAGATTATCGAGATTCCAGGATACGGAGAACGGGAAAAACTTGCCATTGCCAGAAATTTTCTTATTCCAAAGGAGCTTGAAGGAAACGGCTTGGGAAGCGCTAAAGTTACCTTCACCGATGAGGCTGTTCTGGACATAATCCGGCACAGAACTATGGAATCCGGGGTCCGGGGGCTTGAGCGGGAGATTGCGCGATGCGCCAGGCGCATAGCCAGGGACGCGGTACAAAAAAATTACGGAAAAAACCCGGAAAAACCCGTAGCTTCCTACAAAAGGGCGGTCCGCCGGGAAAGTCTGGAAAAACTTCTGGGCCGGCGTAAATACAAAAACGACGTGGTGTACAAGGAAGCCCGGATCGGTGTTTCCTATGGCCTGGCTTGGACTGAAACCGGCGGAGCCATGCTGCCTGTGGAGACCGCAGCCTTTGAAGGGGGCGGTGAACTCATTATGACCGGGAACCTGGGGGACGTGATGAAGGAAAGCGCTCGCATCGCCCTATCTTATCTACGGAGTGTGCAGCCTTTGTATGCCTTTACGATTAACGACATCGGCAAGACGAATTTTCATATCCATGTTCCCGAAGGAGCCATCCCAAAAGATGGCCCCTCGGCGGGCATAACCCTGGCGGCGTCTCTCCTCTCAACCCTATGCGGCATGGCCCCAAAACCAGCATCCGCCATGACCGGGGAACTCACCCTGACCGGGCGGGTCCTCCCCATAGGGGGACTCAAGGAAAAGATTTTGGCAGCCGCGAGGAACGGCATGGAGCGGGTCCTTCTTCCGGTGGATAACAGAGAGGAATGGGCGGAGTTGGACAAGGAAATCACCGGGGCCGTCCAGGTTTATTTTGTGGAAACCGCCGCCGAAGCCTTCGAGATTCTTTTTGACAAGGCTATTCATGTTTCTTCCGTTTCAAAAAAAACAAAGCTATTCACCTGAAAACCGGTTTCGAAAGACTTTCCGCATCCCCGCTCTGGCCGGTTAGCGGCATTGTGAAGCCCATAGAACCAGCGCGGCCTGTAGCGGACTTCTTCGACCCGTGACAGCGCACTACCCTTATACGCTCCGGGAAAAAATTACCCAGATGAGCAATTTTTTCCCACTGAACCTCATAATATTCTGTGAAAACCGGCAAAAACAGCGCTTTTTCATTTGGTACGGAATCTGCTATATAAATACAAGTCCTAAAATAGTTGTGCGATAACTTTACTTATCGCACAAATTCTACTTAAAAACAGCAAAACGCATAGCATTTTACGAGACTTGTGAGAACCTTTGGTTCTCTAACAATCCGAACCCGACAGAGTTCATTGGAACAGGTTTCGGAAACGTGGAAACATCGGAAACTTGTTTCCGCATTTCCGATTGAATAAGTTCAATATATTTTAGAGGAATTTGATTTGAAATGAAAAGAAATCGGAATCTCTGGTGGAGCGGCGCTTTTCTGCGGGCGGCGGTAATAGGCAGGAACAAAATCTGGGGCGCCTCTCCTGGATGCCGGCACGGTGAACCGCTAGCTTTTACGGAGACAAGAATATATAATAAATTTATGCGTAAACGGAGCGGATTTAAGCTGTTTGCGGGGCCAGCCATCCTTTTTTTGCTCCTGGGGTTTTTATTCTCCTGTGATTGGGGTCCCCAATTGAACTCCAAAAATCAAGTTGAAAATAACACAACGCTGCCAATTATACCGAGCTATGAGGGCCTCGAACCAGGCGATTTTTACGCCATGAATATGGAAAACGGCGTTTCTTACACCGTGAACGCGGTTCTCCTCGCGGAAAACGATAGCTGTCGTGTTTATGGTGAGCGGAGCGCCGGGGTATCCACCGAAATGGGAGAAAGCATTGCTCTTGAAATTGAAAACCAAATTTATCCGGCTGTAACCGGTGTTTTTGGGAATTTTCAGGAAACTTTGAGGGACAGAGGCTTCGGGAGCTATGACAAGCTGACCCTGCTCCTTATGGATATTAAGGACGGGTATAACCCCTGGTCGAATTCTTATACCGCTGGTTATTTTTATCCGCAGGATATGTACAGCAGGGAAAAGGTTCCCAATTCTAACGAAACAGCCATTATCTACCTGGACACTAATCCAGGGGAACCAGGCGGCAAGGACTTTTTTACTACCATTGCTCATGAACTTCAGCATCTCATTAATTATTCTGTCCGTATAAAGCAGCAGGGTGGCGGGCAGGAACTCACGAGCTCCCAGCACACCTGGATAGACGAGGGTTTGGCGTCCGCAGCGGAGTATCTTTACGGCTTGAAGCCTATTAAGAGCAAGATAGACTACTTTAACGAAGACAAAGGGAATGCTTTTTCTAAAGGCGATACCTTTTTTACCTGGGACAATAAGTATGAAGATTATTGTACGGTTTATCTCTTTTTCCAGTGGCTCAGAATTCAGGCAGGCGGCGTGGAGATATACAAAGATATTATTAACTCGGAGCATCTGGATTACCGGGCGGTAACGGAAGCCGCCTTTAAATATAAGATAATCGGGCAGTCAGATGACTGGGAATATTTGTTGGGTCGCTGGCTTCTTGCAAACTATGTCAACGCCGGGGAAGGGCCGATGGGATACGGCGGGGAAATTAAGATTGAAATTCGGACTACCGCCGGTAGCCGTATTTCCCTGACCCAAGGCGCGGGAGTGTTTAGTTATCTGGGCGGTAAGGCAGGCTTTACTCCCGGAAATTCCGGGCCAAATATCCGGTATCTTGGGGTAACCCAGGCCGGGGAGCTTATCGCCGCTTCGGGAGGCGTCTTCCCATCGGGAAAGATAGGCCGGATTCTCACGTTTAACGCCAACAGGGATATCTCCAAACCATCGGCGCTTGAGACCGGCTATCTGACAAACGAAGTGGAACCCTGGTCCCGGGCTGTTGAAGAAACCCGGTCAGCGCAAGGTCCTTATCCTGTTGATATTCCACCGGCTTTCTTTCTGGAATAGCGGCACAGAGCAATTTCCGGTTTGGAAAAGTGCGGCGAAATAACTCAAAAATTTACCAGGCTTATCTTCGCTTCTGGGCACTATCCTAGCGGCCCCAAGGCCCCTATTTTTTTCCTGTATAGTCCGGTACAATAAATCTGTTTGAGAGTTTAAGCTTCTCATGCAAGCCGTTTTTAACAATGAATTTGGCGGGCCTTTGGTCAGCAGCAGTTCTATTGGCCAAGACGGAATTTTTAAGCGGAGTATACGTTGTTCCTTAAAAATCTTGAAATTTTGGGGTTTAAGTCTTTTGCCGACCGTACCCGTGTGGAATTTGCCGATGGGATCACCGCTCTTTTGGGACCCAACGGCTGCGGCAAGTCCAATGTGGTAGACGCCATCAAGTGGGTGCTGGGAGAGCAGGCGTCCCGGGCCATGCGGGCCGAAAAAATGGAGGACGTCATCTTTAACGGGACCGAAAACCGTAAACCCTTAAATGTGGCGGAAGTCACCTTGACCTTGGCCAATGAATCCGGGCTCCTTCCTATGGATGTACCGGAGATACAAATTAAACGGCGGCTCTTCCGGTCCGGGGAGAGCGAATACTTTATCAATTCCACAGCGGTTAAGCTCAAAGAAATCAGGGAGCTTTTCTGGGATACGGGGGTGGGAAAGGCCGCCTATTCGGTGATGGAGCAGGGAAAAATCGATCAGATTCTATCGTCCAAGCCTGACGAACGGCGATATCTGTTCGAGGAGGCGGCGGGGATCACCCGGTTCAAGGTGAAAAGCGCCGAGGCGGAGCGGAAGCTCCTTAAAACCGAAGAAAATATGCGCCAGGTGGATGGTATACTCGGAGAGGTCAAGCGGTCCTACGACGCTCTCAAGGTACAGGCGGATAAGACCCTGCAATACCGCAGTCTGAGGGACGAGATATTTCATTTTGAGTTGGATATACAGCTTCTGCGCCTCAAGCAGTTTAAGTACGATTTAGGCGATAGGACTGCGGAACTCCACAAGCGAACTGTGGAACGGGATTCCATCAAGGTGGAGATGGACAGCATCAACAAGTCTCTGGAAGAGAACATGGATGTGGTCAACTCGATGGAGGAAAAGCTCATTGAGTACCAGAAGAATATCTACGGCCTTGCGGTGGAGAAGAACGCCAGAGAAAAGGAAGCGAAACTTCTAGCGGAACAGCGGACGGAAACCAGGGCGGCGATACAGCAAAACGAGGGCCGGGAACGGGCAGTTTCCGTTAAGATTGGGGAACTGGTCGAAGACGCCGGGGAACAGGACAATGTAGTCTGGGACCTCCAAAAGAAAGTTCACGATATCGAAGACAATATCCGTTCCTTTGAGGAGAATATACATCTGGCCGCTTCGCGTATCGATGAAAACACCGCAGGCATACGCAATGCCGAGGAAGAGATACGGGGTTTGGAGAAGGAAAGGGCGGAGCGCGAAAAAGACCTGGAGGCCATCACCGACGACATTGTGGCGGCCCTGGACGCGGGTCTGCGGGAGGCGGGGTATTCCGCCTCCGAGCGCCGGAACTCCGAAGCGGCCATGGACAATACCCTGGGCCTGCTCCGCACCCTGCTTTCCGGCCGGGAAGCCCTGCTCCGGGACCTGACCGCCGCGGCAGAGCGTTCCGTTTCCGGCGGGCCGGCTCCTTCGGGCCAGGAACTGGAGCATATAGCCCGCGGTCTTGCCGGGGCGCTGGCGGAAGCCGCGGCCCATGTGGAGACCGCCCGTTCCCTGTTTGCCGCCTACCGCAAAAGTACTCCCGCTTTCCTGGACGATTTTCTTGCCCCCGAAGGCATCATTACCAAAAAGCGGAATCTGGACGCCGCGATCCGCGCCGCCAAGGAAGGGGTTGTCCGGCGGCAGGAGCGTATCGCCGGTTTCCGCCATGACACGGAGGAACTCAACCGCAAGATTGCCGAATACCGGGGAACCCTGGAAGAACTGCGGGTAAGCCGGGCCCGGCTTATCGCCCAGGCCCAGGCCGCCGAGGAACAGGCGAAGCTCATCAGGAGGGAACTTGCGGGGCAGGAATCCCTTCTCAAGACCATACAGGACGAGCTTTTCCTGAGCCGCAAGCGGTTTGAGGAGATTGAGGAGCGTATCGCGGACACCGAATCAGATATTGCCGAAATAGAGCGGAAAGGGATACGGCTTACCGAAGAACTGGAGAAACTTGAAAAGGACATAGCCCGGCGGAACGGCGACGTGGCGGGGAAACAGGAGATCATCAAGAAGCGTATGGCCGATTTGGTCAAGGTGCAGGAAAAACTGGAAAAGACCCACCTTGATCTGGTGCAGTCCGAGACGGAAATCAAGAACATTCAGGACAACTTCAGGGAGACTCATTCCCGGGACCTGTTGGAATTTGAGGAGCGCATCTTTACCATTACTACCCCGCCGGCGGAACTGCGGGAGAAGCTCACCGGGGCCAGGGTTAAGCTGCGGGAACTGGGCTCGGTGAACCTTATGGCGCCGGAAGAGTTTACCGAGGCCAAGGAACGGTACGACTTTCTGTCCGGGCAGCTTGCGGACCTGGCTAAAGCGCGGGAGGATCTTGAAAAAATCACCAGGGAAATCCGGGCGGAATCCCAGGAGCTTTTTACGGCTACCTATAACAAAATAAAAAAGAATTTTCACAATCTGTTCCGCCGTCTTTTCGGTGGGGGGCAGGCAAAGCTCCAGCTTCAGGATCAGTTCCATGTTTTGGAAACGGGCATAGAGATTTACGCCCAGCCGCCGGGGAAGAAACTGGAGAACATCAACCTTCTTTCCGGGGGCGAAAAGTCCATGACCGCCGTGGCCCTCCTCTTTGCCACCTATATGGTTAAGCCATCTCCCTTCTGCCTTCTGGACGAGATAGACGCCGCCTTGGACGAACAGAATGTGGGCCGTTTTGTCCAACTTCTGCGGGAATTTAACCGCATGAGCCAGTTCATCATCATTACCCACAACAAGAAAACGGTTACTGGCGCGGGAACGCTGTTGGGAGTGACTATGGAAGAATCCGGAGTAACAAAAATCATCTCGGTGCGGCTTGAGAGTAAATCCGGACAGCCAGATGTTTTCTCCGGTTCTGACTCCTACGAAGAGGAAGATGTAGAATATGAGGAAGGCCAGGAACTTCCCATGGGCGAGAATGACCCGTCTAGGGTAAGCCGGGAAACGCTCAGGCCAATACGGAGCGGATTAAAATCCACAGAAACCGGGGATAACACTGATACGGGACGTCTTTAGAAGCATCGCATTTAGTCTTTCGATAAATTAGACTACAGGACGCATCGAGAAACCCAAACGGGGTTTTTTGAGACGCCCTGTAGTCAATATAGTTACAAAGGCGGGACTATTGGGGGAAGGGTATATTCCCGCCGTTCCCCGGAAACCGGGTCTTCAAAGGAAATTCCTTGGGCTCTGAGAGCCAAAAATTTTTGGGGCAGGATGTCTTTATCAGCGTCCGGTGTATATGACCAAGGCTTGTAAGCATCGACGGATGTCCCGCCATAGCAAGAGTCGTTTGCCAGAGGAAAGCCCAGCCAGGCCAGGTGGCACCGTATCTGATGTCTGAAACCTCGCTGAATCCAGAGATTGAAAACTGTAAAATCATTTTGTGTTTCCACGGCAAGAATTCCTGTCCTGTAGATTTTTTCTGAGAGCATATCGATATCTATAATGGGCCGCACGGTTCTTCTTCCAGGCCCATATGGTCTGAATCCACTCTCAATGACTACGGGATCGGCGTTATGAAATAATTCTATTACCGGCGGGGGGGGATAACCCGTCAGATTTTCCTTTGCTCCTGCCGACATAGCGCTGTAAATCTTACTGAACCTGCCTTCCTGTTGCTGGACCAAAAAGAAATCCATAGCTTCCTGTGTCCGGGCAAACAGAACCAGTCCCTCTGTCTCATAATCCAATCTGTGTAGTATACCACCTTCCCAGGGGTTCCGGCCTTTTACATCCGCTATTTCGGGATAATCCCTAAGGCACCAGTCAAGGAGAGTTTCTTCGCGGCCCTTTCTGTCGAAATGTTTCTTCAGGAAGACCGCGTGCATCCTGGGAGGTTTATAGGCAACTATGTAACCTGCCTTCTGATCTATTATTTTAGGTTTGAGCATAAAGTAATACTATCACAAAATCAGTTTGGATAACTATAGGACGGTAAAGGTATGTTTTTTTAGGAAGCCCCCGGATTTTAAAGGCTAAAGTTTACAGATATTTCCGCCGATAATCTATATGGCTAGTTCTCTTTCCAGAGCGGACCTTGTCTGCCATACGATCTCGCGAAGGAAGGGGCGGCTAAACCAGGGCAAGGATGCCTTGGTCAAAATTATCAAGGAGGATGATTATGATCATCAACCATAACCTGAGCGCTATGTTCGCCGACAGGTCCCTAAGGGTTACTCATGGGACCCTCACCAAAGCCATGGAGAAACTATCCTCCGGTTTACGGATAAACCGGGCGGGGGATGATGCTTCCGGCCTCGCGGTTTCCGAAAAAATGAGGAGCCAGATACGAGGTTTAAACCAAGCATCCGCTAATGTGTCCAATGGTATTTCCTTTATTCAGACAAGTGAAGGATATCTCCAGGAAACCCAGGACATTATCCAGCGTATCCGGGAACTGGCGGTACAGTCAGCCAACGGTATCTACACCGATGAAGACCGTATGTACATTCAAGTGGAGGTTTCCCAGCTTGTAGACGAAATTGATCGTATTGCCAGCCATGCCCAGTTTAATGGTATGAATATGCTGACCGGCCGCTTTGCCAGGGCTAATGGGAGCGCTGTAATCTCCGCCTCTATGTGGCTCCATGTGGGGGCCAATATGGATCAGAGGGAACAGGTGTTTATAGGGACTATGACTTCTAAGGGATTGGGTATCCGGGACATGGCGAATGATGAGTTCCTTAGTCTCGAAAATCCAGAAGATGCCAACCGTGCCATAGGTTCCCTGGATTCGGCTCTCAAAATCATAAACAAACAGAGGGCGGACCTGGGGGCATATCAGAATCGGATGGAACACGCGGTTCTTGGTATTGACAACGCGGCAGAAAACATCCAAGCATCGGAATCCAGAATTAGAGATACCAATATGGCGAATCAGATGGTTTACTATGTACGGGATCAAATCCTGGCCCAGTCGGGGACGGCTATGCTGGCTCAGGCTAATCAAAGAACATCGTCGGTCTTGCAACTTCTTCAGTAACGTATTATATTAAAAGTAAGTGAATAAGAGTCTGTGGTCTTTAATGGCCGCAGGCTTAGGCAAGGAACTTCAGGGTATACCGTGGATGGCTCCTTACAGAGATCTTTGACAAAAACCCTCGTGTTAGCGCGTCTGTAAAAAATATAGGCGTATACGTACGGCGGAAAGAATCGATTATCGGACGTTTGGCGGAATAATAAAAACGCTTAGGCATCTATGATACTCGATCCGTTCCGTTCACAGGTATCTTTGGGAAGAGCGGCGCGAACGCTTTTTTCGGGGAATCCTGTCGTGCGGGCGGCCCTGGCTACGGATAGCCGGGGTAACTAACGCAAGGAGGGTTATTATGATTATTAATCACAACATGAGCGCCCTATACGCCAACCGGAACCTTGGGGTAACGCAAGGCGATGTAGCAAAAAGTATTGAAAAACTCGCTTCCGGCGAGCGGATTAACCGGGCAGGCGATGACGCTTCCGGACTCGCGGTCTCCGAAAAAATGAGGAGCCAGATACGGGGGCTGAATCAGGCTGAGCGTAATATTCAAAACGGTGTATCTTTTATCCAAACTACTGAGGGATACCTTCAGGAGACCCAGGATATTCTGCACCGTTTACGGGAACTGTCAGTACAATCCGCTAACGGTATTTACACCGATGAGGATCGTATGCAGATTCAGGTTGAGGTTTCCCAGTTAATTGATGAAGTCAACCGTATTGCGAGTCATGCTCAATTCAACGGTATGAACCTTTTAACCGGAGCTTTTGCCCAAGACGGTCCCAGGACTATGCTGCTCCAGGTGGGAGCCAATATGGACCAAAATGAACAGGTCTTTATCGGCAATATGACCGCCGCAGCCCTTGGTCTGGAAGGTGAACAGGCGAGTATTTCAATCTCCAGCGCTGAGTCTGCAAATACGGCAATCGGTACCATAGATTCCGCTTTACGGCAGATTTCTAAACAGCGGGCCGATTTAGGCGCTTTTCAGAACCGGTTCGAGATGGCCGTAGAGGGAGTTGCCATTGCCGCGGAAAATCTTCAAGCCGCGGAATCCAGAGTTCGGGATGCAAATATGGCTTCTGAAATGGTCGATTACACCAAAAATCAGATACTTGCCCAGGCCGGAAATGCAATGCTGGCCCAAGCCAATACCCGGACTCAATCGGTGCTTCAGCTTCTCGGTTAGTCTAAGGGTTATTAAAACCTGAAAGTTTACCGAGATTTTACAGGACGTATCAAGAGACTTCCGGATGTCGTCTTTTGAAACGCAGGATGGAGAAGTTCGCGCCTTTCTCCTTCCTTATTTTTAATACAGTTCCCGATTTTTAGATCGAGATATATGCTTTACTATATGTCCTGAACAGAGGATGTCAGGGCTTTGTACAGGGAGGTACGTTATGAGTATCCAAGTAGCTCTCGCCGGAAACGGAATGAACGCAATCCCTCCGCAGGAATTTCCGCAGGATAGAGGAACGGCGCTAAAGGCGCAGGTTCGTACGGCGGAAATTAAAGCCGAAGTGCTCGAAAAATTTTTAACATCCCTGCCGGGAAATGATAAGCAGTCGCGGCATACAGTAGATATCAATTCTACAGTAGAAGATTTGGAACGTCTTAGTTTGATTTTTAATAGAAAACTCAGATTTCATGTTGATCATGAGTCACATGAAGTTATCGTCAAGGTAATTGATTCTGAAACCGATAAAGTGATCAAGGTATTGCCTCCTGAAGAACTTCAGCGGCTTCATAGCAGAGTCAAAGAGACTATTGGTTTTCTTTTTGATGAACAAGTTTAGGCTGTACCTTAAAGAAAGAGTAAAACGGAGATGTCCGATGTCTATATACCGGGAGTAAAAAGCCGGTTTAATACCGAGAACCTTGTCGAAGGCCTAATGCGGGTGGAAAGGCTTCCCAGGGACAGAGTCGAAAAAGACATCCAAAATTTACAAAGTCAAAAAACATACTGGCAGGAACTCGGCAGAAAGATATCTACGCTGAGAGAAAGCGCTCGTTCTTTTCTTTCTTTTCAAAATCCTTTCAATGACCGGCTCGTTAGCTCCGGGGATGAATTGATCATCGCTGGAATCGCGACCAGGACTGCGGCGGAGCAGGAACGTAATTTTATCGTTAAACAGACGGCTCTGGCGGATAGATTTCTCTCTCGGCCTTTAAAAGAAGACTACAAGGTAGATGCCGGTAATTATATTTTTACGGTAGGAAAAGATGAAGTCTTTTTTGATTTCCGGGGCGGAACCTTGGGAGAATTTGCCGATGTCCTAAACCGACGGGGTAGGGATAAGCTACAGGCCAGCGTTATCCCGGTTCAAAAGGGATCCAAGTCTTTGCTCATTGAGTCCAAGGTAACCGGCGCGGAAAACCGGCTCGGTTTTGCTGGTGAGGCGGAAAAACTAGCCCTTTCTGCTGGGATAATTGAACGTATCCAGGATTCTAGCCGGAATATTGCCATTACGGCGGAAACCGTTGCAACAGATGGGCAGTCTGCAGAAGTATCGGGCGAAACTGTGAAGGTATACGCTGGCGGACAAGCGTCTATTTCCCTGGCTTCGGCCCTGCAAACGGAATCAAATCTTATTTTTACCTTTGAAGCGGCCACAGAACTTCTTCTCGAACAAGATATGCCTCTTTCTATGCCTGAATCGGAGACCTCCGATGACGAAGATGTCCTCGTAGAAACCGGGAGCCTTGAAAAGGACGGCGTTTCCGCCCCGGTTGTCCCGGAAGCGGATTCCTCTCCGCTGCCTTTCAGGGTAGACGATATGGAGTTTATCACTCTGAAGTTCATCGATGGTTCTTCATCTAAGGTCCCTGCTTTGCAGGATTCAGAGATATTTCAGGCATATAGTTTTTCCTTGCCGGAACTGACGGGAGGTAAAACCATCGCCTCCATATATTTTAATAACCAGAATAGCCATAAAGATATTTTAATACGGAATATTATGGTTTTTGATCCTGATGCAGAGGGCGGTATACGGCCGGAAAATGCAGTATCCATCGCGCAGGATGCGGTTATTTCCATGGATGGTATAGAAATTTCAAGGCCTTCAAATATCATAGACGATCTTATACCTGGAGTTACTCTCACCGTGAGGTCGCCGTCTGATAGAGCGGTAAACTTAAAGATAGTCCCGGACCGGGAATCCGTCAAAGAGTCAATAATATCCCTCGTTGGAAACTACAATCGCCTTATGGCTGAAATGAATATTTTAATCCGAAATGATGAGCGCCTTATTCAGGAACTTTCTTATCTCTCGCCGGAGGAACAGGAAGAAATGCGTAAGAAAATGGGCGCCTTTTCAGGGGAATCCACTTTACTTCAATTTAGGATGGGCTTGCAACAGTCGGCCGCCGGTTCTTATCCAACTTCTCTGGATCGGGAGTTAACAATGCTGCCTCAGATAGGAATAGGTACTGATGTCCGTAAGGCCGGGGCAACGACGGGTTATGATCCTTCGCGTCTGCGGGGCTACCTGGAGATAGACGAGAAAAATTTGGATGCGGCTCTGGAAACCAAGATGCTGGCTGTCCGGCAGCTTTTCGGTGACGATACCGATGGGGACCTTATTATTGACTCTGGCGTGGCTTATATGATGGATTTGCTTGCCAAACCCTATGTGGAAACCGGCGGTGTCATTGCCCTAAAGACGGGATCTATTGATTCCCGTGTTGCTCAGGATAACCGGCGTATAGAAACCATGGATCGTCAGCTTGCCGCCAAAGAGTCAACTCTAAAAAATCAATACGCGCAAATGGAAGGGGCTTATAGCCGCATGGAACAGATGTCCTCGTCTCTCGATCAATTTAGAGAGCAGGCTAACAGCAATATAAAAAGGTAACAATTCTGAATGAACTGTTTGATAATTTAAGTTATTGAATAGTTTTTTAAAAACAGCAAAATGCTGAGCGTTTTGCAAGACCTACAAGAGAACTTTTGGTTTTCAGAGAATCGGAGGAACTGCGGGTTCCGTTGTGGAACAAGTTAAATATTGATTTAGGGTGATTTATGGTCATACGGATTAATGGAAAAGTTGCGGATATTACCCTGGAATTGGAACATACGGTAGGCGCTGTTCTTGCGGGTATAGAAAGCTGGCTTGGGAATTCTGGATTCCGGGTGAGCGGCCTTGATATTGATGGCAAAATTATTTCTGGAGACGCCATCCCCGCCGCTTTTGAGCAGGAAGTTGCGGGAATAGGGTCTATAGGCGTTAAAGTTTGCACAAAACAGGAACTTATGCAGGAAGCCCTGGTTGAAGCCCGCCACCGCCTTGAGGCTTTGATCCACCCGGATGCTTATACCGCATCTTTTCCTGCTGAAGACTGGGAAACAAGCGTCGCCAGAACTTTTCTTTCTGGAGAGCTGCCCGATCTTTGCGGTATGTTCGACGAACTTTTCAAAACCGGTGGGACGGGCAGCGGACTGTCTCCGCGGGCGCTTATTTCCCTAATTGATGAACGGATACGGGAAATCGGTGATCCGGCGGGAGAATTTATCAGGCTGGAAAATTTGGTTTCTATTCTAATCGAAAAACTTGAGGGATTGCCTATAGAT
This sequence comes from Treponema sp., assembly GCA_031288005.1. The sequence goes on along the minus strand of JAITSE010000082.1, from coordinate 5,169 downwards.
ATACAGACCGGAAAAGACAGACGAGCTGCCGAAACGGTATCTCTTTTTTCAACTACTGCGGAAAAGCTTTTCAGGCTTTTCTCTGTTTTCCGGTCCCGGGGATATCTCATAGATACCGTTGATTTAATTCCCATTCATAATTTTCTTGAAGAATTCGGCGTCGCGATAGAAGAACTCCTGACCGCGTATTCAGGTAAAGACGCTGTGCTGGTAGGAGATTTGGCGGAATATGAGATTGCTCCCAGGCTCCGAGCGTTTTACGCCGCGTTGAAACAGTCTGTTGCACACATGGTCTAAATGAAGTTTATTGTCTCTCAGTTTTCTGGCTTGTATTCTATGCAAACCTATTTTAAAAAAGATGATCCGGAAAGCGCCATTTTTTTTCTTATCGTAACCGGCTCATTGCTCGGTACCGTTATATTCGTAAGGCTTATTCTGCGCGTCGCCGGCATCGCAAGTCCGGCAAATAAAAACAGCGCCGTACCGGTACGCAGATTCAGATGTTTCGCTCTGCGCCGGGCGGCCTATTCTTACGGCCTGACCAGAGATCAAGCCAATATGCTGGAATTTGTCTTTACGAGCGGCGGAGTAAGCGATCCGAAAAAAACGCTGTCTAATCCCGCATTAGTGGATAAATACTTCAAGCGGGCATACTTGGCTTTTGAGCGGCATATTAAAAACAATGAGGAGGCGGAAATACAAATAGCCCGCCTATTTTCCACACGGAACGCCATTGAATTCGGCTGGAATATCCTTTATGGCGGGATCTCTCCCCCGGCGTCCGCCGGAATGTCCGCTGTATTGACTGTTGGGCGAAATACTTACTCGGTCAAGATTCTTAATGCCAGGGATGATTATATCGCTGTTGAATGTTCCGCCAATGCACCTGGCTCCCCTGTAAAAGCAGTCAGCGGCGCTAAGGCCGCCATTTCATTTTTTTCCGGGTCCGGCAAGGATTTTTTTATGGAAGGCGAAATTGCTGGAATCTCATCCGCCCAATCAAGATGGATACTGGAAATTACCCGGTTCAGCCGGCCTATGGATTTGGGGCGAAGGCGGTTTCGACGGCGGCAGATAGAAATTTCCTGCTTTGTGCGTCCCGTAAATATTAAAGAAATTGGGCATGGCCGGAATAAGACCGTTAAGATGACGGTAAACCGTATTCGTCTTGCCGGTACGATTCAAAATATTTCTTTGACAGGCTGCGCTATAAAAATCAACGCGGATATTGCCGCAGACAGCTTGGTAAAAATTGAATTTGATTACGCGGGTTTCGACGGAGCTGCCGTATTGGGTCAGGTATTGCGTTTTAACCGCTGCGGACTCAATACGGTGATGCACATAAAATTTTTAAAGGTTCCTCGAAAAACGATGAATACGATTAACCTCGCGGTTTTTAATTATTATGAGGCTTGACCCGTGAGACGTATCTTTATAAGAGGCTTGCCGTTTAAAAATGGAAGCGTTATAGTCTTATGAAGATGGATAGGTTAAATATGGATAGTTTGGAATGAAGATTCTTCAAGTTAAAAACATCGAGCGAAAAGATGTTCCAATTTATTACCGCCGGCTTTTTTCCGGCATCCTGGTACTCGAATTATTGAACGAGACCGTAGAAAGGGCTATCGATTTTACCATAGAGACAAAACCAACGGGGGTCCGGGATATTTTGGTCACCTTGGCTGAACCGGTAGATTACCCTCTTATCCCGCTGATGAAGGAAGTAAAGCAATATCTGAATGAATTGGATGATTCCGGAGGGCTTCCGTTTTGAAACAATCGTCATCTCCACTTCTCCAGAAGAAACCTTTGCGGTAGGGGAGCGGCTTGCTAAATTTTTAAAGCCCGGAAGCGTTGTATCTCTGCGAGGGAAGATCGGAGCGGGAAAAACCTGTTTTACAAAAGGCATAGCCCGTTCCCTAGGCATAGAAGAAGAAGTAACCAGCCCCACCTATACCATCGTTTCCGAATATGTTGGAGAAATTCCGTTTTACCATATTGACGCATACCGCCTTAGCGGGAATGATGATTTTAACGCATTGGGAGGGGAAGAAATCATAGAAGGCGCTGGAATTTCGGTGATCGAGTGGAGCGAGCGCATTCTGGAATCAATTCCCCCCAGGGCCGTTGTCGTGGAATTTGAAATTCTTCCCGGGGGCAGACGTAAAATCGCCATAGGGGTTCCAAACATAGAACATGAATATTATTGCCATTGATACGGCGGCTTCCGTTCTTCAGGCGGCGGCTGCCTGGGGAGAGGATGTGCGCTGTATCGAATATGATGCGGGTCTCACTCACACGGAGGCTCTTATGGTTCTTATAGACACCCTTATGAAAATTTCCGGCCTGGATAAAAAGGATGCGGACTTTGTGGCCTGCATGAAAGGTCCCGGCTCTTTTACGGGCCTCAGAATAGGCTGCGCCGCGGCCAAAGGGCTTTCCCTGGCCCTGGGCATCCCTGTAGTATCGGTTCCAACGCTTGATTGTATGGCCGCCCGGTTTTCGTTTTGGCCAGGCCCGGTAATTCCCGTTATGGACGCTAAAAAGAGCCGGTACTTTACTGCCATCTACCGGGATGGGGAACGGACAAGCGGCTATATGGATGCGGATGCCGCGGACATAGCCGCTGTGGCCGGAGTTTCCGGCGATATGCTGCTTACCGGGCCAGGCGCCGTGCTGTTGTTTCCTGAGCTTTCTCGGCTGACGGAGAGAGGACAGAAGGTCCTCCTTGACCCCTTTGGGAAGTACGGAAGGATCCGAGAATTATTGGAAATTTCCAGGAAATATTTTATATTTAACAAGGTTGACGATGCGTCCTCTGGCCCTCTCTATTTACGGAAAAGCGACGCGGAATTGGCGCGCTTGTCAACCAGCGATGGAAAATGATGAGCGGTATGAGCAACAGGCTGAATTTTTTTGAAACCGGCGAAGCGGAAGAGCTCCAGGAAGCGGAATATCTTGAAAATTTTTTTCCGCCCGCCGGCAGCGGGAAGCCCGGTACACGGGAGCTTTTTCCGGGTTTTAATCCCTTTGAAAAGAGTCTTTTCCCGGTTTTATGTCTGGACCGGGAGCTTGCTATCTGTACCGCCAACAAAGCCTGTGAGAATCTGTTTCCCGGATTTTTCAAACAGAAAGGGGCGGCGTTTATCGAAACCTTCGGCAGCGCCTTCGCTGTTGAAGATCTGCGGGAAATACGGGAAACCATATTAAGCGGAAAAAACGGCGGCTCCTGGAAAGGCATAGCCAGAATCAAATCCAGGGAAACAGCAAGCATCGAAACCAGAGTTTACATTTTCCCAGCGGATATGGGAGTAAAGAAATCAGCCGGATTTATAGTTATGTTCGATGACGTAACGGCGGAAAACAGGCGTCTTCTCCGCGGTGTTTTTATAAGCCTTCTGGAGGCCTCAATATTAAAGGACAACGATACCGGCAGACACATTACTAGAGTGAATCACTATTCCAGGAGGCTGGCGGAAGAACTCTACAACCAGCCTGGCTATAAGCGCATAGACGCGGATTTCATAGACAACATCGGCTTTCTTGCATCCATGCACGACGTGGGCAAAATCGGCACCCCCGACGATATTCTGAACAAAGAGGGACCCCTGTCTGACTGGGAATGGACGGTAATGCAGGAACACACCAAGAATGGCGCCTTTATTCTATCCACATATCCCAACCCAATGGCCAGGGAGATAGCCCTATGCCACCACGAAAAGTGGAACGGCGCGGGCTATCCTTTTCAACTCGAACAGGAAATGATCCCTCTTTCCGCCAGGATCGTTGCCATTGCCGATGTTTACGACGCTTTAAGGATGGAGCGGAGTTACAAACCATCCTTTGGTCACAAAGCCGCGGTGGAAAAAATGCTGAAATGCCGGGGGACTCAGTTTGATCCTGCTCTATTCGACGTGTTTTATTCTATTGCCGGCGAGTTTGACATTCTTTACGAAAAGAACAGGGACATTGCAGGAAACAAGCGGCGATCCTCCGATCTTACGCCGGGGCTTGCTGTTTAATTTCAAGACTTTACTTCAGTTCTTTTAAATTAAACTTTGGCGTTCCCAAATCAAATTCAGGAAGCGGAATTTGCCGAATTGCGAGGGGAAGCGCCGCGCCTGTTCTAAGCGGCCCCGGAAAAAAAGCGCCGTCTGACCGGGCTAGAACGGATGACTAATTTCAGAAACAAATAGGACTCAGGCGGAGTTTTCCATCGGACAAGTTCAATAAGTAATTTACTACATGGAGAAAAGAGATGGGAAGTTGCTCTGTCCATTTGTGCCGCCTCGCTTTCTGGGCGGGCCAAAACGTCTTCGAACCTAAGGTTCGTAAATAGCTGGAACGCAGGCTGCTAGCAGTTTGTCGCACCTAGAAACTCATCAATCCGGGACAGAAGCTCACCGTAGGCGTCCACGCAGGGGATGTCCTTTTCGCTTTCCCTTATGGCGGGCGGAGCGCGGAAAAGGCAGCCGGTGTCGGCTTCCCGAATCATTTTGAGATCGTTGAAGGAGTCGCCCGCGGCGAAAACTTCCATGTTTATAGATTTGAAGGCCGAAACAGCGTGTTTTTTGCCGTCCCTCTGGCGCAGGCGGTAACTTATAACGCTCCCATCAGGCGCTGTAACGAGGCTGTTGCAGAAAAGCGTGGGGCGGCCAAGTTTGGCCATTAGGGGCCTGGCGAACTGCTCAAAGGTGTCGGAAAGAATAATAAGCTGGGTCCGCTCCCTAAGCGCGTTGGTAAAATCAAGCGCCCCGTCCAGGGGTTCCAGCCCGCCTATCACCCTTTGTATATCGGGCAGCCTGAGCTTATGGGCATGAAGCAGTTCTAGGCGGTAGGCCATAAGCTTGTCATAGTCAGGCTCGTCTCTGGTTGTCAGCCGAAATTCCGGAATCCCCACGGCGCCGGCAAAGGCAATCCAAATCTCAGGAATCAAAACCCCTTCCAGATCAAGGCATACAATGCGCATATTTTTTTTTAACATATAACCCGTTCTTGGGCAAGTGCAGCCCCGGTTCTGTTTGTCCACTACAGCCTTTGCTGCCCTGCGGCTTTTAAAAATATTTAGGAAAAACGCTTGCATATTTGCCGATACTGTTATATAATAGTATAATGTTTTGAATGGACTGACTATTTTTAGATAGAATTGTTCAATAACTTCAGTTATTG
>JAITSE010000100.1 GCA_031288005.1 Treponema sp. | reverse complement strand
CAATGAATACGAATCCACCGTGACCGGGCAACTTGCTGTCAGGGACACGGAAAACGCCGAATTGAGGGAGACTGTGAAAGTGGTAAAAGGCCAGCGGAATACTCTTTTGGGAATTGTTATTACAGCAATATCCGCCATTGTCATTTTTGTGCTTTTCAAGGTTTTACGATTCTTTAAGGTGTTGCCGTTTTAGTTTACGCCTGGAATATCTGGTTAAAAAGTCCACATTATCCTCTCAAATAATACTTTACATCTGTATAATAAAACATGGCTCTACTAGGACAAAGATTGGGACAAAGATTTTTGTTGTCGTTTGTCTTATAAGCTATTGCTATATCTTAAATATTCAGATATAATAATCACAGAATTCGTTAATTCCTTGTAATATAAAGACTTAAAGACGATTGTTTTTAATTGTCTATTATTCCGTATGTCTGGGATGATTGAATTCGTGGGTTTTTTTGACCCAAATTTTATACTATCGACACGGTTTTTTATCCAGGGCGACTCTGGATCTGCTTGTGGGGGTTCGAATCCTCCCTGGGGAAAACGAATGGCGCTTTTACATCGAGGCAGGAACGCCGGCTCCGGCAGCAGTCAGCGCTGGTCTACGGGCTTATTTAGCGTATCTTCGGTCCGCCGCCGGCAGTTTTGAGAAAAAGACCGGATTTCCCGCGAATTGCAAATTACCTTGAATCCAGCAGTATCGTTACAGGGCCGTCGTTGATGCAGGAGACTTCCATGCGGGAGCGAAACTCGCCGCTTTCGCATGAAAGTCCCGCCTTCCTGATCTGCTCAATAAAATATTCGTAGAGGGCCTTTGCGGTTTCGGGGGCTTCGGCATCCCCGTAATAGGGGCGCCGGCCTTTTTTGGCATCGGCCAAAAGAGTGAATTGGGAAACCGCAAGCACGCCGCCTGATGTGTCCTGAACGGAAAGGTTCATCTTCCCCTCTCCGTCTTCAAAGATACGGAGAACGGCGATTTTTTCCGCCAGACGGCGGGCGTCATCTTCAGTGTCTCCGCGGGCAACCCCCAGATAGACAAGAAGCCCCCGCTCTATACGCCCGGCTAAACGGCCCGGAAAACCCGCCGCGCCGTCTTCATCCACGACAGTAACAAAAGCGTTTCTAACCCGCTGGATGACAGCTTTCATTGGCCGCCGCCGGCGCTTTCCCCTGCGGAAGGATAAAGCAGTCCTATCTGCTGGATCGCCGTCCCCTCAAGACGTATATCCATACCCGAAGGGCTTACCACAGGAACCACCCGAGCCAGGACCTTTAAGGGGAGTTCCGGGTTCACCGGGATAGCCGAACTAAAGACCGCCGGAACCTGGCCTTCCAGCGTGGTCCGGGTATCGTATCCTACCAGAAAAGTGAAAACTGTAACGTTTTGGATTATCTCCAGATTGGCGGCCATGCCTTTCCATATCACATAGCAGTCCCTGTACAGGGGCGGATCTTTCATCACCTCTCCGTAGGTAAAGCTGTCTTTTTCAGAAAACGTATCGAAACCTTGAGGTCTTGTATAGGAAAAAAGAAGCCGGGCCTTGTTCTTTATCCCTTCTGAAGCGTTGGATTCCAGGATGCGATTCAATGCGACTTTGGCCTCCTCGTCCCGGTACGCCGCAAACAGTTTTCTGGCTTCCTCATAGGCGGCAAGAACCTGTTCTCTCGAAAGGATGTAACGCCAGCTTCCGTCTATCTGAAAGGGGGCCTCCCGTTCTTCCTTTTCCAAGACCGTGCCGGCGAAACCTTCCCTTTCGGTTTTGACTTTGGAGGGACTTATTACGTCAAGACGTAAAAGTATGACAAAAAGTCCCGCAGCCGCGGCTAAAGCGCAAAAGAAAAGGAAGAAAAGGTTTGAGGCAAGGGGAAGTTTCGGAATCGGAGGATAGAGCAGATGCAGCTTGCCCGAATCTATCCAGTCCGCAATTTTTTCGATCTTTCCGTTTTTCCTGATTACTTTAAGGGCGCGTTTTGCAAACTTGTTTCCTGGGTCTATGTCTTGGATTTCCAAATAAAAATCTACAGCCCGGACGGTTTCTCCCCGGCGAAGAAACAAGGCCGCAAGGCCGGTCATAACAAGAGGATCCCTAAGTCTGATTTCCCTGGCTCTTTTGAAATAGGTAAGAGCTCCGCCAAAGTCCCCCGCCCTTAGGCAGGCGGAGGCGAGGATATAGTAATAGATAAAGGAATCCCGGTACCGCAATACCTCGCCTTCCAGAACTTGAATGGTTTTTCCATATTTGCCCGCTTTAAGAAAGCGGACCGCTTTGGTTAAAACAGGATCGAGTTTCATCGGTTCAAGTCTTACCTTAGTCCATACCGGGCTTTTAGGGCGGCAATAGCTGTTTCAATCTCCTCAAGCTCCCAATCAGAGAGGACCTGCCGGCCCGAAAGGTGGCTGTCAAGCCTGCCGATGAGATCCCGCAAGGCAATCAAGTCTTCTTCCCTTGAGCCGGCGGGCGGGGCGCTTGAAAGGGTGTCTTCTACCCGGAAGAAACCGTTCTCGTCCGCCGCGGCTAGGAGAATCGTGTAATTTCTTGAAGCTCCCCGGGCCAGAGGCCGAGGATCAAAATTGTAAGAGACTGCCGAATCGTTAATCGAATAGGGCAAGTAATTGAAATTTCTGCCTGAAGTGAAGGCAAGTACCCACGGAACCTCGTTAAGGCGTTTCCAGTTGGCAAAATGGAGCGTATCCGGGCGGGAACCTTCTCCGGCGTCGATGCTTCCCATGAGTCCGAAGCGGCTGTTCCTGGAAACCCAATATAAATCGCTCCTCCGGGAATCAATGAGGAATTCGGTTGAAATCAGCTCCCGCCCTATGGTAAAAGGAGCCGTCCCGCTCCCCTCGCCCAGACTGGTATCCAGCAGGAACCGTAGTCCCGCCGCGATCTCAGGCCCCCGGTTTTCCAGCCTGACATTCATCCTGACTCCTGTGGACATTGTGGAACCGGCAGTTTTGATAAAGATGAATTCCTGAGTTACTAGCAAAAACGATGACTCAAAAATGATTGTGGGATTCGTGGCGCTTTGCCGTATTCTCATCCTAAATGCCGGAGAATCTCCCAGCCTGTAGGTCCGGTCATTGATCATTACTGTAAGAAAGCTGGTCCTGGGATCGTTGGTTACAAAAAAAGGCTCATATCGCCAGAAATTAATATCCCTCTGCTGAGGCATATCGATCAAATAGTACAGAGAAAAACGCCCGGTATCTTCATGAAGCACCAGTTTGATTCTGCCGTTGAGAATTTCTACGCCCGCCGCAGTGGAAGTTCCAATGACGCAGAACAGAATAAATAGGCATATCTTAAACCATAGCAGCCTGTACTCCGTGATCACAACCGGCAAGCGGTTTCTCATCGTCTCTCTCCTCCGTTAGGACTCAGGCCGCCGGAATCGCCAGGAGAAAGAAGTTCGTTTACCATGTCCTGAGCTGAATTTTTTAACGAATAGGCCCGGGACATCCCCGATCCTGGAGCAGCGCCGGTACGCGGGGCCGTTTCCATGGGGGTCGATCTGCTCCCGGACGGGAGTTGTTCGGAGACTTCCCGGAGACGAGCCTCCAGCGAAGTGATCTTCGCCTCAGCTTCTTCCAACTGGCGCCGGTAATCCGGGCCGGCGTTTGCCTGGCTAGGAATTCCGTTTTCTTTAAGCATATCGGCAATACGTTTTTGATATGCGATGATGGCCTGATCATAAGACCGCTCCCGGCGCTGATATTCTTCAACGGTTTTAAGAGATTCCTCGTGGGTCCATTTAAGGATGGAAAGTAATTCCGCTTCGATCTTTTTCTGGCTTATCAGAGCCACCCGGTAAGACGCGGCTTCGTATTTAACGCTGTAGGGATAATCGTTGATAATGGTCATGAAGATATTCTGAGCTGCATCGAGCTGCCCCAGAGAATACAGACATTCCCCCATCCAATAGAGAGCGGCGGGCATCCGGGCCGTATCTTCCCGCGCCTCAAAAGTAAGACTGTCGGCATAGGCTTTAAGGATAACCAGAGCTTCATCGTAGCGGCCCAGATAATAATGCGCCCTGCCGCGGTGATAGGGGGTTTCCACATATCTGGGATTTCGCGAAGCGATACGGTCAAGTTCGTTCATATCCCGGATAGCGGCCGCGTATTCCCCCGCTCCCATTTCCGATAAAATGATCCAGTATAAGGCTTCAGCCCTCTGAGCCGTATCGGGAGCTTCCGTCTGATACCGGCGAAGTTCTATTATCGCCTCGGTCCACAGCCCCCTGCCGTAAAGGTTAATACCGTTCTGGAGTCTTGAAATTTGATCCTGTGTCCGGGTCTGGGCGGCGGCCGGCAAAACAAATACCAAAACCATCCAAAGAACGCACAAGAATTGACCGGTTTTTTTAGAGGCGCTAAAATTCATAAAATTTTCCTTAACTTTATTTATTGTCTGTCCACAAAGCCGGTTACTGTACGAAACGGAGTTTCGTCGTAGACAGACTGCGGACTTTAGTCCGATGCATTTTCTCGCAGGCTTCGAAAATGCGGTTTTAAGGAAGCCGCGGCATATATGCCGAGTCCATAATGTGTCCACACTATGGACAGACTCTATTTATTAGACGTGTTCAGTAACCCGGCTGGTGCAAACCTGAGCCTATGAACAAGTCCATTGTCTCGATACAGCCGTATCCGGCGGCTGTCATAGTTTATCCACCTTTTAGTTTACGTACCAAGGCCGCTTTGTCGACAGCATCAAAAAAAGCCGATCCCGTGACCATAACATCTACACCCGATTCCCGGGCGAAAACCGCAGTCCCGATGTTAACGCCGCCGTCAATGGAGATAAGGTAATTCCCCATGCCCCTGGAACGAAGTTCCGCCAGGGTCCTGACCTTCTCAAGACAGTCAGGAATCAAAGCCTGTCCGCCAAAACCGGGGTCGACGGTCATTACCAAAACCAGGTCGGCGCAGGGAAGCAGTGGCATTATAGCGCTCACCGGCGTGGAAGGCACTATGCCTATCCCCGCCTTTTTCCCCAGATCATGAATGACCCCAAGAAGCCTATAGGAATGAATCACGGTTTCCGTATGAAAGGTAATATAGTCAGCCCCGGCCCGTGCAAAATCTTCAATTAAATTCTCTGGATCAAAGACCATAAGATGAACATCAAAAACAGAGGAAGAATGGGGTCTGAGATCCGCTGCCGTCTTTGGGCCAAAGGTCAGTGGCGGGACAAATTTGCCGTCCATAACGTCCAAATGAACCCAATCGGCGCCGGCCTTATCTATTTGAGCAACCGCGTCCGCCAGGCGGGAGAAATCCGCCGCCAGTACCGAAGGGGCAATCAAAGGGAATTTCATACCCTGATCATAACTCTATGGCCCCCTCTTGTAAAGAACCATAAAAATAGTATAGTATAAAAAAATATTTATTATCAGATTGTAAAGAATGATTCAAGTAATGAACGCGGAAATATCAATAACGGGGCTAATTCAACAGGCCTATGACAATCTGAAAGCCGCTGATGCGGTTTCGGCGCAGCGAATACTGGAAAATGCGCTCAAAATAGATTTTGAGCATCCAGAGGTGGTTTATGCGCTGAAATGCGTTAACTGGTGGCTGGAACGGATAAAAAGATTGGAAGATTTTCGGGAGACCTATGATAAAGGCGGGTATCTCCTTTCTCAATGGAAATCTTTTTTCAGCTTTTTAGACCGCATCAAAGACGGAAACGGCGGCTATGAACCCTGTATATATGCGATACGGCATTTTGTTTTCTCTACCGCCCTCTATTTTTTTAAGGATGTCCTGGAGGATGGGATTAACAGGCACGATCCGGGCTTGTTGCTACAGGTTGGCTGCTGTTACAAAGGGATTGGCAATTACGATAAGGCAATAAAGTATCTGGAACAGGCGGCCCGGTTCAAGCGGGACGACGGAGAAACGCTTTCAGAACTGGCGGATGTCAACGCTTTGCTGGAAGAGACCCAGGCAGCCAAGGTTCTTTTCAGGGAAGCATTTTTTGCGGATCCTCAGGGAGTAAATCTCAGATCTATGGAGTCGGAACTTATCATCCGGCTAAGGGACAGAGTCCTGCGGCTGGGAAAAACAGGCCCTGAACTATTGGAGTGGATACCTGTTTATGGGTGCCTTTACGGGGTTTTTTCTGTTAAACGGGAGCTTAAACCGGTAGAAGTCGGGCGGCTAAGACAGTCCATCTTCACCCTGGAAAATGAAATCCGCAGCCGGCCTGATAATATATCTCTCTTGGTACCTCGGCTTATCAACCGGTACTTTTGGCTGATCGATCAATACGAAAATACCCGGGAAGCTCCCGAATTGATTGAAGAAACCATGCTAAAGATCAAGGTCATTGATTCGGCGATATACGAGCAATATATCCGGTAAGACTGTTCCATTATGCGGAATTTTGAGGCAGGCTTAAATATTTTAAGATTTATGCGCCCGCAGGGCGAGGAGTTATGAAAAATGGCAGAAGATTTCCTAAAAAACTTGCAGGAAATGCTGAACGAAGAAAAGTGGACCAGGGCTGCCCTCAGCAATTATTCAACCAGTCAATTCAAGGATATGGATGTTCTTTTAAAAGAAGCCAGGGAGGAGCGGAACTATGATGAGCTAAAAAAAATATGCGACGAACATCTGGGGCATACAAAAAACAGCATAATTGCTCTATATATATCCGGCATGATAGCTCTTTCCCGGCAGTTAATCGACGACTCCGCAATGATCAACCTGATCGGTATTTTTGTGGACAACCGCAAGTGGGCCATAGTCAAATATCTCTGTGAGCGCATCCTGGATTACGGTGAATCCAAATTTGCCCTCAGAACCCTAGCTGAATGCTGTAAAAGCAACAATGAAGAAGAAGCCCTCTTTGGAATATGGGAGCGGCTCGTCAAGGTGGACTATGAAGAAGCGGATCTGGCCAAATCTCTGGCGGAACACTATGAAAAAATTTCTAATATAGAAACCGCGATAGATTATTATAAAAAAGCCCTCCACCGGTATATTAACAAACAGCTTTTCACCAATGTGCGGGAAATCTGGGTCAAGCTGCTGGAATACTGCCCAGAGGACATTGATTTTTTTCTTCATGTGCAAAAAAAGATCGCGAAGAACATCAGCGAGGAGCGGGCCGTGCTTCTTTTGGAAGATGTATACGCATCGTGTAGAGAGCGAGAAGATATAGACACTGCCATCAGCATCCTCAAGCTCATTTTGGAATACAGCGAAAAGGGCAGCCACAGCAAAACCCGGAAAGAAATTACCGATTGCTTCAAGATAAAGTACGCTGGACACAGCCAGCTTGATAAATACATTAAAATTTCCAACCTTTCCTCCGGACCCAGAAATGTCCGCGAAGCTATTCAAGATTTTGAAAAGCATATCGCCTTTGACAGAGGAAATTTTGTCTACCACAGGACATGGGGAGTTGGACGCATTTCCGGCGTTGAAGGAGACGAAGTTGTCATAGACTTTGCGAAAAAGAGAGGTCACTCCATGTCTCTCAAGATGGCGGTAAATGCTCTGCAAACATTGTCCAAAACTCACATCTGGGTCCTCAAGGCCACGCAGCCAAAGGAAAAACTCCACGAGAGGATTAAAAATGATCCCGACTGGGCGCTTAAAACAGTTATTAAAAGTTTCGGCAACTCCTGCGACATCAAACGCATTAAAGCGGAACTAGTCCCGTCCATACTCTCACCTGGCGAATGGACCGGATGGAGTGTAAAAGCCCGGGAAGTGATCAAAACAGATCCGTCAATGGGTGTCAGCCCCGGAAACATCGACCTTTACACCGTCAGGGACCGGCCCATAAGCATAGAAGAAAAACTTTTTAATGAATTCCGGGCGCAGCGTTCCTTTTTTGACCGGATTCAGACTCTCAGAAACTTTGTTTCCCGTAAAGACGCGGATCCGGATTCGGAATTCTTCTCTGAGATGTTCGCGTATTTTACATCCTTCCTTCGGTCCAGAAATCAGGCGCCGGAACAGGTGGCAGCTTCATATCTTTTGATTAAAGACTTGGCGGGGCAGTACCCCAGTTTGGGCGCCGGCCTGCATCTTAATTTTTCCCAGATTTTGGAAGATATCGGCGATGTGCCGGGGGTTTTTATGAAGCTCAAAGACGTGAAGCTGCGGGAAGACTTTCTGCATCACATCAAACTTTTTGAACCCTCCTGGCCCGGCATCTACACAAGCCTTTTTCCATACGCGTTAAATCATTCCATCATTGACAGCCTGGAAAAAGAAGGCTATGAAGATAAACTCATAGCCACGGTTCAGAATTGCTTTGATAATTTCCGGGAGTACCGGGCGGCGGTGGTATGGGTATATAAGAACCTCACCGGGAAAAGCTGGTTTGAAAAGACCGGAATCTCTTTTGAGAAACAACTCATAACCCTTATTCATATTCTGGACATCACCTTTCGGGAGATTGAAAACCATCGGGATACCACGGAAAACCGGAAAATCAACCGGCAGGTTTATTCCATCCTTTTTAAGGACGGAATTCTGGATGATTTTATAGATACCGCCGATACGGATACTATTCTTCGCATTTTTACCTTTATTGAAGATGTCAAAGACCTTGATCCGGCGGATAAACTGAAACTTCGCAGCCGCATTCTGGACAAACGCCCGGACTTTAAGTTTTTTGGGGATACGGAAAAAATGGTCATCAGCCGGGGGCTTATGGTTACCAGAACAATGTACGAAGAAAAACAGCGCCAACTCGCGCACATTATGGACGAAGAAGTCCCGGCGAACTCCAGAGAAATCGCCTTTGCCCTGTCGCTGGGCGATCTGCGGGAAAATGCGGAATACAAGGCGGCCAAGGAGAAACAGGAACTCCTCAATTCTACGGTGGCAAAACTCAAAGACGAAATTGAGCGGTCCCAACTCTTTGATCCTTCTGCGGTCAACACCGGACGGGTTTCCTTCGGCACCAAGGTAATCCTGGAAAATACCGCCTCCGGCAAAGAAGAAACCTATACAATTTTGGGCCCCTGGGAATCGGATCCGAAAAACCGGATTATCTCTTATCTATCTCCTTTCGGAGGCGCCATTCTGAACAAAAAAAAGGGCGAAAAGGTAGAATTCTCAATCAATGATGAAAAGGTTGCCTATATAATTCGCAACATATCCGCTGTAAATTTTTAATGCCCCGGATTCTGTTTTCCTGAAGGGAGACGGTACTTTATATATGAAGCAGTTCCAAAAACAGAAGTTTTGGAACTGCCGCGAGTAACCAGGTTTTTATGAAAAAGCTTATAATCTCTTTACTGCTGTTTTTGGTAATTGTTTTTTTCGCTTCCGGCCAAACACGGGAGCCTATGGATATTATTATGCTCCTGGATACTTCCGCCAGCATGAGCGGTTCTTACCGGGAACTGGCAAACTATATCTCAGGCCCTTTTCTGAAAGACAGCCTGGAAGTCGGCGACACATTCCACCTCATTTCTTTTTCCAGTTCTCCGCACCACGAAATTTCCCGCAGAATAGAAACCACAGGCGATATTGAAACCATTCTGAGCCGTCTTTTTCTTCTGCTGCCTATTGACCCCTATTCTAATATTGTCGCCGCCCTGGCCTATGCGGAACGCTATGCACTGGATCTCCCCGCATCCAGGTCACGAAAAATGCTGTTCATCACTGACGGAGAGCAGAACCCTGAGCCGGGAACTTCCGGGGCGGCACAGGATTCCAGAACGGTAGAAGCCCTCGCTCTTGAAACGGCCGCCCGACTCCGTGGAAACAGGACGGATTTTCAGTGGATAAGATTTTCTCCGCTGGAAAGCCCCCGGTCCGCGCAGGAAACGCCGGTACGGGCGCAGCGGCCAGAACCCACGCCGGCGGCAGCCCCAATAAATGAAGCGCCGCAACCGCCAGAGCCAGCCGTTCAACCAGTAACATCCACGCCCGCCAAGACCGAAGCGCCGCCGCAGCGGCCCGCCCGGATTGAACAAGGCGCGTTTAATTATGCTCCCCTGCTTGTCTGCCTGGGATCGATTTTCCTCCTAGGCTTGCTCATTTTCTTTATCCTGCTGCGCTTGAAAAAACGCAAGTCTTCCGGGCCGGCGCGGAGTACCATAAGGCCGGCTGCCGTAGACAGCGCCTTTCCACGGACGGCAATTCCTGCTGTGAAGACGGAGCCGGTACCCGCACAAAAAGAACCAACCTCTGCTGTGAAGACGGAGCCGGTTTCCACGCTAAAAGAGTCAATCACCGCAGCAGAAATAAAGAAGGAGGAGTCTCCTCCAGAGAAACAGCGTCTTGCTTTGGGTGGGCAGCTTCTGAATCTGGGACAGGGGATTAAAAAAAAGAGTGAACCTTTGGAAGAAAAACCCGCGGAGCCTCTCCAGAAAATCCCGCCAAAAGGCCCTCGCTCAGAAAAAACCCCAAAAGAAAAACCCGTCGAGGGCGAGTCGCTGCTGGTCTCTCTGGTTGTAGACGATCAGAATAAAAACATAGGTCGAAGGAACATCCATTCTCTCAAAAACGGGGACATCTATACCGTGGGCGGCGGCAAACTGGACGATTACTTTATTTTCCTGGCCCCGGTACCGGCGCGCATAGGCGAGCTTCAATACAACAGCGGTAAATGTACGTTTGTACCCAAGAAGGCCCAGTATTTCCCCGAAACTAGTTCCCGCCCCATACCGGACTGCATAGGGAAAATCATCCATGTTACTTCAGACAAGGGGTATAAGCTGACTCTGCATTTTGAACTCTGCGAAGAACCGCCGGAATCGCTGATCCCTATTCCCCTGCCGGCCAGGTCCATCTGAACTTTCTTATACAAAAAAATTAAAGTCACCCGGTATTGAACGCATAATCCTGGCAAAAAAATCCGCCGCCCCGGGCTGTTTTCCGCTAGGGGACGGCGGCTTGTTCTCTAAACCCGGCGCTTAGATGCTTAGTTTATAAAGAACTTCTTCCTTGCCATCTTCGTCAGTCAGTGTGAGCTTCGTCTCAGTTTTCTTCTCAATTATGGAATAACCAAAGACCTCATTCATCCAAATAGCGCTCAACGTGAGTTTGCCGTCTGATGCAGTATAGGTAACGGAGCTTCCTTCATGCCCTTTCATTTCCAGTACTCTTCCGTCGAATGTAAACTCACAAAAAAGCTCATCCTTGGTTCCAGCATCAGCAGCCGTTTGAGAACCATACCATTTCCCCACGATGCCGGGATCGTTGCCGCCCTCCTTATAGGTGGATCCCACATCAGCTTCCGCAGGGCATCCGGCCAGAGCCAGTGCGAGCAGGACCGAGACCGCTCCCGCAATCAACAATTTTTTCTTTTCCATCATCATAACAACTCCTTGGCAATCAGGCTTGCCTGATTGTACTTTTATGCCTTTAGGCAAAATATTTGCGGCTGCCCATAATGCGCTGCATTACGGGCAGACCTGGTTATATCAGCCGCACAAGCGGGCAATATACGAGTGAGGCTTTCCGGGCCGATGGGAACAGCTTTGTGAGATGAACTGCGTTTTACTTTTTCATGCAGCGCATGGATTTTGGCGGAAGCGCCCGCCAGCGGGCCGCGGTTTAAGAACAGAGAGTTATTTTTAGTTAAAAATGAATGGTTTCTGCTTTCAGATTGCGCTGTATGAAGGGGGGGGGGGGGGGTAATTTACAACAGAAGCTTGTTAGAGAAGCTTGAGAAGTCAAAGCTGTAATTGTCCGGCCCAACATTGCCGCGCTCCTAATAGAGTTGTTCGATAACTTCAGTTATCGAACAAATTCCTTATAAGAATCGGCAAAATACGTAGTATTTTGCGAGACTTGTTCGATAACCCGAACCCTAAGGAACCGCAGGTTCCAGGGTTCATTAAAATAGGTTATCGAACAAGTCCAATCATTGCATCATAATAAACTACTAAAAAGTTAAAGATCAAGGGGTAATTTGTTTTACAAAATCCTACACTGAAATTAGCACGGATCTTAGGCCCGCCGCCGTGGGGTTTTACTACGGTAAAGCCGCAAAACCCCAGTAAACTGCGATAACGGATTGCAAGCCCGTCTATCCAGGGCAGGGATGGAGGCCGGCAGAAAAGGTGTTTATCCCGCGTTTCATTTTTTATATCTTGACTTATCAGCGCAAAAAAATGAAAATGAAAATGAAAATGTATTCCCCCGCCCCAGGGTGGGAAAATGCAAGCAGTTCTCCTGAAACCAGCCCTAAACAGACGGCCCGCGTTTTTGGAGAGCGCCATTACGCTAAACGAGGAGGAAAATGAATGAGTGTTATTGAGTATGTTGAGGCCAGGGAAATCCTGGATTCCCGGGGAAATCCAACGGTAGAGGTGGATGTCGTCCTGAAAGACGGCTTCACGGGCCGGGCTGCGGTTCCTTCGGGCGCCTCCACGGGTGAACATGAAGCGGTAGAGCTCCGCGACGGGGACAAAGACAGGTACCTGGGCAAAGGCGTTCTGAAAGCAGTCGCAAACGTGAATGACATCATCGCTCCTGAAATTCAGGGTTTGGACGCTCTGGATCAGGTGGATATAGACCGGACCATGATAGAACTGGACGGGACCGAAAACAAAGGCAAGCTGGGGGCCAACGCCATCCTGGGGGTCTCTATGGCTGTAGCCAGAGCCGCCGCAGATTTCCTTGGAGTGCCGCTCTACAAACACCTGGGGACTTTCCATTCAAATCTGCTGCCCGTGCCCATGGCAAACATCATCAATGGCGGCAAACACGCGGACAATAAAATAGACTTTCAGGAATTTATGGTCATGCCCGTAGGCGCTGAGTCCATAAGGGAAGCGGTAAGATGGACTGCGGAAATATTCCACACCCTGAAGAAACTCCTGAAGGATGCGGGCAAGAATACCGCCGTGGGAGACGAGGGCGGTTTTGCCCCGGACATAGGCAACGAAGAAGCCCTGGACTTTATTATGAAGGCCATAGAAAAGGCGGGGTACAAGCCCGGCGAGCAGATCGCCATTGCTCTGGACTGCGCCAGTTCTGAGCTTTTCGATGAGGGCGGCAAGAAAGGCTACAAATTCTGGAAGAGCAATCCGGACAAGTTGTTCACCGCGGATGAAATGATAGGCATCTACACCAAATGGGTTGATAAATATCCGATTATTTCTATTGAAGACCCCCTCGACCAGAACGATTGGGAAGGTTACGTAAAAATGACCCGCGCTCTCGGTTCCAAGATACAGATAGTTGGGGACGACTTCTTTGTAACCAACACAAAGCGCCTTGAGCGGGGCATCAAAGAAGGCTCCTGCAACTCCATCCTCATCAAAGTGAATCAGATCGGCACGGTAACAGAAACCTACGAAGCTGTGGAAATGGCCAAACGGGCCGGCTATACCGCGATAATCTCCCACCGTTCCGGGGAGACCGAAGACAGCTTCATCGCCGACCTGGTAGTAGCCCTGGAAACCGGACAAATCAAGACCGGTTCCATGAGCCGCACAGACAGGATCTGCAAATACAATCAGCTTATGCGTATCGAGGATCAGCTTGAAGGCGCGGGCGAATATGCCGGAAAGAAAGCGTTCTACAACCTAAAAAAATAGCGTCCGGCAGATTTTTTGACGGGCCGTGCGCGGCGAAGCGGACAACTTCGCTGTGCGCGGCCTCTGTTTTTTAAAATACAATATCCAAACCCGCAGAAACAATCCTTAAAAGTCTCAATTTTATGAAACAGTTACACAATGCATCGATTCCGGTCTATACTGCACAAAACAGCTTACAGGAAACTTCATAACATGGATGATATAACGATTCTAAGTTCCGAACGGTACGGATACGACTTTATTCCCCCGCGGTTTCTTCCTCCCGGTAAAGACGAGTACTGGCTGCGGAACCGGCAGGCCGAGCGGCCTGCGTCTTCTTGGCGGAAGCTCAAAGCCCAGGAGATTGAAATTCTCGTAAAAAATGACAACTACTGTTCCAACTGGGACAATTTTCTTGTAAGCGATCCCTTTGAACCGGCCCTTATCCGTAATTCCCGGTTTTACGGGCTTATACGCCTGGGAATCCTGGCTGACATACTCCTCAAGCACCATGATTTCTGCATCCCCGCGGGAATACGAAACAGTACGATCATTTCCTGCGACATTGGGAACAACGCGGCCATTCAGGACTGTTCCTACATTTCCCACTATCTTATAGGAAACCGGGTGATCCTCTCCCGCATAGACGAGATGCAGACCACGAACCACGCGAAATTCGGAAACGGAGTTGTCAAAGATGGAGAAGACGAAGGCGTCCGCGTCTGGATAGACGTGATGAACGAAGCGGGGGGCCGGTCTATTCTTCCTTTTGCCGGCATCATTCCCGCCGACGCCTACCTTTGGGGCGCGTACCGGGACGACCTGGCGCTTATGGAAAGGCTGAAGGACATCACCCAGGAGGAATACGGAAGCCCCCGCGGGGTCTACGGGATCGTCGGGCAGGATACGGTGATCAAAAGCTGCAAGATCATCAAAGATACGACGGTGGGAGAAGACGCCTATATCAAGGGGGCGAACAAGCTCAAGAACCTGACCATTCATTCTTCGCGAGAGGAGCCAACCCAGATCGGAGAGGGTGTGGAAATGGTGAACGGCATCGTGGGTTACGGCTGCCATGCGTTCTACGGGATAAAGGCGGTGCGCTTTGTCATGGGGAGGAATTGCAGTCTCAAGTACGGCGCCCGGCTCATACATTCGGTATTGGGGGACAACTCGACTATTTCGTGCTGCGAAATTCTGAATAACCTCATCTTTCCTGTGCATGAGCAGCACCACAACAATTCCTTTCTTATCGCCAGCCTTATCCAAGGGATGAGCAACATGGCTGCGGGGGCTACCATTGGCTCCAACCACAACAGCCGCGCCAATGACGGCGAGATTCGAGCGGGCCGGGGTTTTTGGCCGGGTCTTTCGGTTACGCTGAAACATTCAAGCCGCTTTGCCAGTTTCGTCCTTATCGCCAAAGGGGATTATCCCTACGAGCTTAACATCTCCCTCCCCTTCTCCCTTGTGAACAACAACGCGCAGAAAAACCGGCTGGAGGTGATGCCCGCCTATTTCTGGATGTACAATCTCTACGCCCTCCAGCGGAATTCTTGGAAGGCTGAGAACAGGGACAAACGAAAGCATAAAGCCCAGCGTATAGAAATGGATTACCTTGCGCCTGATACGGCGGAAGAAATCATGAGCGCCCTGGAACTCATGGAAGGCTGGATGAGGGACGCGGGGCTTGCCCTCCCTTCCGCAGCAGCCGCAGTGGGAAGCGCCCTGCCCACCGACAGCGTCGGGGAGGAAGACCCGGAATATGACTACAGTTCTCATTCGGATGACGAGATCCTCGTATACGGCCTGGAACGGCACAAGCGGCCTACCGCGCTCCTAAAGCCCCGGCGGGCATGGCTGGCCTACCGGGAGATGCTCCGGTTCTACGGCATGAAGACCCTTCTCACCCGCTTTGAGGAGCGGGCAGGCCTGGACTTCCCCGGACTTCTTGCGGAGATCGCCGCGCCAGACCCCGCCTGGGACGAAGCCTCGACTTCCGCAAAAGAAGGCCGGGTCCGCGATTGGGTGAACCTGGGCGGGCAGATCGCGCCGGCCTTTCGGGTGGATGCGCTGAGGCGGGAGATCCGGGAGGGGCGGCATACTTCCTGGAACTCCATTCACAACAGTTATTCTGTCATGGAGGCGGCCTTCCCTATGGACCGGCTCCGGCACAGTTGGAGCATCCTGCGCTATCTTTGGGGGGAAGCGGAAGCGGGCAAAGCCCATCCCGCCCGGGATCGTGAGGCTTTTAAGGCTGAAATACGGGCCGCGCTGGAAATTCAGAAAAAGGTGACGGAAGAAGTGTACCGCAGCCGGGCCAAGGACTTTCACGATCCCTTCCGGGGGATTACCTACCGCAACAGAGAAGAAATGGAAGCTGTCGCCGGAAAAGCGGAGCAGAACTCCTTTGTAAAGCTGAACCGGGAACGACTCAAACACATTGAAGCGTCAACAGCGGCTATTCTGGACAGGATTTGATGCGGAGCGGGCGGATGAAGATGAAATTGATAAAAGAATCCGCTATGGGCAAAAAACAGTGTAACTTGTAAGGAGGAGAGACGGACATGGATTTCAATGTGCTTTCGGCAAAACGTTATTCGGTACGGAATTTCAGCCATGCCCCTGTGGAAGCGGAGAAGCTCGCGCTTATCCTTGAAGCCGGGCGGAACGCCCCCACCGCGGGCAACAGGCAGCCCCAGCGGATTCTGGTCATCACCCGGCGGGACGGGATCGCAAAGGTTGACCGCTGCACTCCCTGCCGCTTTGGAGCGCCCTTGGTTCTGATAGTCTGCTACGACCAAGATGAATGCTGGGTCCGGGATGTTGACGGGGAGAAAAGCGGCCCGACGGACGCCGCCATTGTTGCGGCCCAGATGACGCTCCAAGCCGCAGATACCGGTCTAGGTTCAACCTGGGTGATGCGCTTCGACCCCGCAGCCGTAAAGTCAGAATTCGCCCTGCCTGAAAACATTGTCCCCGCGGCAATGCTGGTAATGGGCCGCCCCGCCCCGGGCGCGGCCCCTCATGAGCGGCACTTCCTGCGGAAAACCCTGGAGCGGATAGCGTACTTTGAGGAATTCCCCAAAAGCTGACAAAACCGGAGCCGCCGCCCTCTTCCGTCGCATCGCCGAATCCCGCCACTGCGCGGTCCTGTCAGGCGCTGGCCTGAGTACCCTTTCCGGCATAAGGGACTTCCGGGGAAAAAACGGCTTTTATACAAACCCTGGTCCAGACTTCCCGCCAAATATAACGCCGGAACTCTTGTTCGATATAAACTGCTTCGAGAAGGATCCTTCCCTGTTCTACCGCTATGCCGGGGACATGGTCTATACGGTCCATGAAAAAACTCCCTCCCCCGCCCACATTGTTTTGGCGGAACTTGAAAGGCGGGGCTTCCTTAAAGGGACGATCACCCAGAATATCGATATGCTGCATCAAAGGGCCGGAAGCCGCCGGGTAATCGAAATCCACGGTTCTCCCCGCGTTCACTACTGTCTCCGCTGTCCCGGCATAAGGACCGGATATGACGAAGCCGCTTCTCTCGTGAAAGCCGGCGCGATGCCCCGGTGCCCGCGCTGCGGACGGGTTTTGAAACCGGCGATCACCTTCTTTGGGGAAACCCTGCCTCTGGAAGCCCGGCGGGAAGCGGAAACCCTGGCCCAGGATACTGACATACTGCTTATCCTTGGAACCAGCCTTACGACGCGTCCCGCCGCAGATATTCCCCATACGACGCTCCGTTGCGGCGGCTCACTTGCCATAGTCAACGATACGCCGACTCCTCTGGACGGAAATACCGTCTTCCGGGCAAAAAATTTGGAAGAAATCTTTGAGGGGCTGCGAGAGTTTCTTGCTTAAAGCCCGCTCAGGGTCTTGCGGCGTTCCCCTTTTCCTTCTATAGTAACCGAGTAAGGAGATTAATATGCTCGAAGAAGATGTCAAAACCGCTCTGGAAAATGTGAGACCCTCCCTTCAGGCTGACGGCGGAGATGTAGAATTTGTTTCCCTTTCCGATGATGGGACGGTTTCGGTAAAACTCACCGGCGCCTGCGGCGGCTGCCCCATGGCCCAGATGACCCTGAAAATGGGGATTGAAAACTACCTCAAGAAAGAACTTCCCGAAGTTACCTCCGTAGTCGGCGTTTAAGCGCTATAGGCCACTGAGACTTGAAACATTTGGAACTCTAAGTCCCAAACACCTCAAGTCTCGCGAAGCTTTTCAAGATTCTGCCGTGCTCTGGCATAATTGGGATTAAGCCGCAAAACTTTCTCCCAGTCGGCTTCAGCCAGGACCGGGTCTCCTTTGGCGGCGTAGACCAGGCCTCGGTTGTAGTAGGCCTCGATATAATTTGAATTAAGCTGAAGCGCCTGATTAAAGTCCTCTATGGCCTTATCGTACTCGCCCTTATTTTTCCAGGCCGCTCCCCGGTTGTTATATGCATAAGCGTAATTAGGATTGAGGCGCAGCGCTTCATTGCAGTCCGCTATGGCCCTGTCGGTTTCTCCCTTCTCGTTCCACGCATTGCCCCGGTTGCTGTAAGCGCTGACATATTTTGGGTCAAGCCGGATAGCCTGAGTATAGTCGGCTATAGCTTTACCCGCGTCCCCTTTGCTTTTCCAAGCGACGCCCCGGTTGTTGTAGGCGCTGACATATTTCGGGTCAAGCCGGATAGCCTGATCGTAGTCGGCTATGGCCTTGTCAACATCCCCTTTGTTTTTCCAGGCGACGCCCCGGTTATAGTAGGCTTCGGCAAAATTGGGGTCCCCCTGGAGAGCTTTATCGTAGTCGGCTATAGCTTTGTCGTAATTCTTCTTTCTGCGATAGATATTCCCCCGGTTATAGTAAGCCCCGGCAAAATCAGGGTCGGAGCGAAGCGCCTGGGTGTATTCCGCTATAGCCATGTCATAGTCCCCTTTATTGAACCAGGCAAGACCTCGTTCAGTGTGCGCCGCCGCCGAATCGGACTGTGATTGAACAGGGGTCTTAGCCAGACCCTCGCGCCTGGCAAACAAGCCGTTAAACGCCGCCGCAATACCAAAAGTGTTTTTCTTCATGTTTTAACCTCCTGTGCTAAAACATCTGAAGTAATGGCGCTTTTCATGCTCCAGGCTGCTTTTTGACCAGGACTCATGTAGGAATACGTGCATATTTCCGCACGCAAACACGCCTGCATCCAGGTCTCGTATAGAGACGTCATTATCTTGAAGCGGGATATACCCGCCCGAATTCACAGTCAAAAACAAAAGGTATTGTGAA
>JAITSE010000024.1 GCA_031288005.1 Treponema sp. | reverse complement strand
TTTAACGACATTGTGTATAATATTATGCCCCTGCTCAAAAACGGCCTCACCCCGGAGCATCAGACTATTCTGAGCGTCCTTGAGGACCTGGCCGAAAGAATCGGGGAAGAGGGCTGGCGCCTTAAACAGACAGACGGCTCCCTGCCGGGCTTGTTTTGAGACCGCTAAGGGACCTGCAAACCGGCTCCGCCGGTTTGCTTAGGAGTTTTGCGGGTTGGACCAGAGCGGCCCCCAAGGGCCGCTTGAAACCCCCTAAGCAATCTTGAGACCTCCGGTCTCAGCTTTGCCTGATTGCAGGGGCCGCAAAACCCCCCGTATTTTCCCCGGGCTGATTCCCCGTGAAACCAGCCCCGGGGAGAAGTGCGTGGAGTTTTTTGACCCGTAAAAATGTTCACAGCAGCAAAGGGTTCAAGGGAACCATCGGAAACTTCGGAAACGCGGAAACGAAGTTTCCGATGTTTCCGCGTTTCCGCGGTTCCCAAAACTCCAAGAGACCCGAAGGGTCTCAAGATTGCTTTTTTTTAATATGTAGAGTAATATTATCAGCAAGCGGCAAACTTGCGGCAAGTTTGCCGCTTGCAAGTCAGCCGGAAAAGGGGACCGTAAATGGACGTTAATATATGCGAAGATTCACGTTCATTTACGGCCTTTTTCTTTGCTGAATTTCAATCGAAATCAACCATACCCCGCCGCAGATCTCAAACCTTCAGTTTGGCGGGGCATGGTTGTTCTCATAAGGTATTTATATTAGGATTTCATACCCCGCCGCAGAGACTCCCCCGCGCAAGCGGGTTCTGGAAACAAGTTTCCCTGGGTATGAAACCCTCAATACGAATCATGCGGTTAAAGTTTAAAGTTTTTAGAGAGGAGCTTAAGTATGTGTAAATTTCTGTTTTATTTTCTTTTGGCGGCGGCTCTCATGGCGGCCTCCTGCAATTTTTCAATACCTGAAAGGGCGCATATCAAAGCGAAAATCAACCCGAATTTTCCGGTTAACTCGGAAACCTTTAGTTTCAGCAAAAATTTTAAGGAAGGGCTGGAAGAGGTTTTTCAAGCGGATCAGCCCGAGGAAAAGTTCGTAATCTTTGATTACCAGGGCGACGAAGAAAACATTCAGAAATTCATGATAGACCTCCCTCTGCAGGAGCAGTCCCTGGATTTCAAGAAGTATTTAAGCGAAGACCTGGATTTAAATTCAAAGTTTGGGGTCATAAAACAGACCTTTACGATGAGCGGCGGCCTTTCAACGGATGCAAAAATCAGCATTGATATGACCGAAGCGCAGGATAGCATCGTGGCTCAGACTGACTTTTCGGTCTTTCCGGCTCCTATACCCCTCGCTGGGATGAACAGCACTGTGGGCCCGGTATCGGTTCCCACAACCGGGTTTCGCAGTTTAACTTTTTATGACGGGTCTATTGTAATGAAGATCTCCACAACGGGCGGAGCACTGATCCACAGCATGAAGCTGAATGATATAGATGCCGACATAGATCCAACGGGCGAAGTTACGGGCGTCACTAACGAAATAACGGCCACGTTTCCCCTGAAAGACAAAACTCTGGTGAGCGGTAATATCGAGCTGAGTTTCACGTATAATGCGCCGGCTTCCGTTCCCTCATCCCCTTCCGGCCTTGCCACTATGACGGTAAAAGATACTAAACTGGAGGGCGCTAGAATAAAAACCGCGGAAGGGGTTAATCTTGGCGGCTTCAGTAACAAGGATGTTAACGAGACACTGAATTTTGATATGCCGTCTGAATTTGTTCAGGCCATAATTGAAAAGGGATCGCTTTCCTTTGAGGCAAAGGCCAACGGCTTCGACATTAATATCAGCGGGATTACGGTGAGCCAGGCTGCCAACGAATCCGCGCCTGAATATGGCGGAAGACAACTTAACGCGGGGCTTTCCATTTCAAATCTGTCCCCGGGCGTCAATGAGCTTGCGGGGCAGTTCCTTAATTCAAAAGAAATAACTATAGGCGGCCAATGCGCGGCGGAGGATCAGCACAATGTTGACCTGAGTTTTGATGAGAAAGGCGGAATGGAAATCCCGGTGGCCTTTAAAATTGAAAAATTCAAGTCGGTTTATATCAACGGGCAGACGATAATAGACAATTTTAAAGCGAACGAACTCACAGCGGTAGAGGTAGACCTGGGGAGCCTGGGCAGGACGGTAACCAAGATTTCTATAAATGAAACGGGGGTGCTTTTGCATTTCGGCAAAAGCTCTCTCGAGGGCCTTTTCTTGGAAGTTAACTGTACTCCATTTCATGTGTTCAACAGGGAGCCTGTTGAGGAGGGAGACAAGCGGTTCACCAACCGGACTAAAGAAGGGCCCAGCGATGAGAGAGAAGGCTTCGATTTCGACTTATCCAACCCTGAGAATAAGAAAATACGGTTTGATATTGAACTCGAGGCCGGAGGCGGCAGTAGCGTTCCGGTTCTGGAATTAAACGATATAGTTCCCGGTGAAGAAGTTACGGTTATTGACTGCACGCCGGAAGTTATATTTGACTGGGAATACGTGGAGATTGATCCGGGGACGGCGGAACAGGGCTCCGGCAGCAGTATTTCAAATGGTTTTTCAAGCGGGGTTTTTCCAAAGACCAAAAGTTTCGATTTGAAAGAGAGCGATGACTTGACGACTATTCTTGCGGATCTTGCATTTGAACATGACGCTGTCAAGGGGTATCTTGTTTTAACCGGTCCCCCCCTGGAAGAAAAGCCGAAGATGTACCTTACAATGAATGCTCTCTACAATGATGCTGACCCAAATGCCGCTGATAATCCTACTATAGGAACGTCGGAGACGCATGTTTCTTTTGGCACGGAACGGCTGATTCTGTCTGATGAAAGTCAGGGAGCCGTTTATACGAAGACTATTGCCGCAAACGCGGCCTCAGGCGGCAGCGTTAACGGCCCTTATGATTTTACCCCTGTTTTTAACAATTTAATTGGCGGTTTGGACCTTCGAATAAAATATAAAGTGGTAATTCCTAAAATCAAAATATACAAAGAAACGCTCGAAAACACGGATGTGAAAATTTTCAGGGCGGACCTCATAATTATAGTTCCCTTAACCCTTGCGCCCAAGACGGATGACAACAACGATGGCGCCAATATTGATCTGACCGGATATATGGGCGATATGATAGGCAGCAATCTGCTTGGTTTCACTGAAGACACGGGAAACGCGGCGGTGACTTTTAACACCGCGGCGCTTAATATTGGATTGTCCGGCACGCCCATTGAGAAAGGTGAGATTAGAATCAAAAGAGATACAGCCAAGGATGGAGGCGGGGAAGCGCTCCCTGATCTTGAGCCTATTAAATTAGACGACAGAAACATAGCGCTGAATTTGTCAGACTATCTGGGTTCGAAGCAGAGTTTCACAATAACGAATATCGCTCTGCATATTGCGGAGGATGGGCGCCTCAATGTACCCAAGGGGCTCAGTCTTTTAAGCATCAATCTTAACGCCGGCGTTGACGTTACCTACGAGTTCTAAAAAAAAGGAGAATTAAATCAATGAAAAGACTTTACGCCGCGGCGTCCGTCATGCTGGTATATACGGCGTCCCTTTGGGCGGCGCCTCCGGCTCCAAGAACTTTTGAATTAGGCTTTAATCTCGAAGCGGGTTTTGCGAACAACTATATGCGGGCGGCGGATATTTTTAAAAAGACCATTGAATTTGATTTTACCCAGAAGCCAAAACCGATATCCTTTGACGCCGGCGCGGATTTTGATTTTTTCTTAAACGTAAATGTGAAAGACGCCATGGGAGTTGGAATGTTTATCGGAACCGATGCCGCCGGGCAGTTCAGTATTTCCAAGGATATTCAGGAACTTCTTCAAGGGAACGAGTTTAATAAAACTTATGAAGGCGATATAGGTACGGGCGGGCAGGTTTTTCTGGAAACCGGCGCCTTGGGCTATTTTGATGTAAAAGATTTCAGAATCGTTTTACGGCCCGCTTATTATTTTCCTTTTCTCTACCTTACGCCGAATACCCACTACAAATTTTATACCGGCAATTCCGGGGACATCAACGCTTTCTTTGAATACGATCTTGCCGTATACACGCCTTTTTCCGGCACGAACGGCCTTTTTAATGGCACTTTGACGGGCCGGGGCGGCGTTGATTTTACGGCGTCGGTTGATTACCCGCTGTCGATAGATCACCCGTATTTTACCGATCTGTCCGTGGGGGCAAGCATAAGCCATATTCCCGTTTTCCCAGCTCAGCTTGTGAACAGGACCGTCATATCCGGCGGCAAAAGCCTGGATTCGGACGATATGCTTCAAGAACTGATAGATAACGGAGACCTGAGCGGGATCATCACCGATAGAACTATTGAGTCCTCTCACAACGCCATTATGATATTCCGGCCCTTCCGGCTGGAAATTAACGCCGATTATAAACCCCCTATTGACGTTAGTTTTCTTTCCCTGTCCGTTCTCCCCCAAATCGGCTATGCCTATAACAAAATATTCGTAAAACCCCATTCCCTTGAGGGTTCGTTAAAACTGCGGCTGGACTTTCTTACCAGCCTGTGGCCGGCCCCGCTGTTCAGCTTTACTTTGGGATCAGGCTATGAAGATAAAATTTGGAAGCAGGGAATTGATCTTACCCTGAATCTGAGGGCCTTTCAATTTAATATAGGCGCGGCCATGCAGTCTGAGAATTTTATAAACAGTTTTAAGGCTGGCGGCATAGCAGTCAATACCGGGATGCGCTTTGGCTGGTAGCTCCACGAGACCCGCGCCCGTGAAATAAGTCCGTGGAGTTTTGAGCCCGGCACAGCAGGTCTCAGACAGCGCGCCCGCCGCCGAACAATCCGCCAAGGTAGGCCAAGAGGTCTCCTTTGATGGGCATGAGGTAAAGGTTGAACTGATTCCTGCCGCAGAAATCAAGAACCCGGCGTCCGAATTCGGCGTTCCATTCCATAGTCGGCCTAAAGGCTTTTGGAAAAACCGCCCGGTTGCGGGATTCCCAGTAATTCCGGCTTGCGGCTGAAAGCACCGGGGTAAGGCCCCAAAATATTTCCTTGCCTTCAAGATATTCAGCGTAAATTTCCAGCAGCCGCAGATCGAAGAAAGGCTGGCTCATAAAACCTTCCGCCCCGGCTTCTTCCTTGGCCCGCATATATTCAAGTTCCCGGCGTATATTATAACGGTAGGGGTCAAAGGCCGCGTAGATCCGCAGCTCCGGCATTTCCGTTTTCAGCTTGCGGATAAAAGCTTCGGTCTCAGTTGGATATGTCAGGCGCGTCTTGTCCTGCGGCGGGTCTCCGGCAATGACCAAGGCATGACGTATCCCGGCGCCGCGGAACAAGTCCCGGTGGGGAAAGGGTTCGCTTAGATCGAAATCAATCGCCCTGATGTGGGGCATAAGATGCGGGGCCGGGGAAGCGCCGCGCCCTGCCGCCGTAAAATTCGCCAGAATGCCGCAGGCGTCCCAGGGGCGCAGGGGGAAGCGCAAAATATCCGCCACGTTTATGACGCTAATTTGGGGGAATTTAGCGGCGGCGGCGGCCGTTTCAGCCAGGGCTTCGCGGCTCCGTGCTACGGCTTCGAGAGAGACCCTCATAAGCTAGGAAGCCTCATGGGAAGACGCCCAGGTCCGCAGTTCAGCCCGGAATACAGGCTGCCCGCCTTCCCGCCGCCGTCCTTCTACGGCAAGGCCGAAAGCGCAGGGAAGCTCTCCGCCTGAAGGCGCAGTTCCTGGGCCTATGCCGTTCCATGCGCCGGGGCCCGCGGCGGGGGCCGTCCAAAGGCCGATAAACTCCCCGTACTTCACTTCCCCAAGGTAATTGATGTCAAGGCGCAGAGCATCCGCTTTTTCCAGGGTTTCAGGCTCTATCAGGTCTTGAATCCATTGGATATATCTGGCGTTGTTGACATGGCCGTTGTAATCGATATCCGAAAAGACGGCCCGGCGTTCTCCTGTCTCAAGCAGATCAGGCGGGGCGTCAAGACCGCCCGCGCCGCCTGGAAGCGCGTAAATCCCCTCGTTGAGGGGCAGGGACGCAAGCGCCTGCTGGACCCGCAGCGGCCGCCGTTTGTCCAAATCAAGGACAAGCCAGCCGCTTCTGCCTCTGACGGCGGGTCTGTCCCCGCTGTCCACAATATCGTAATCTCTGACGGCAAAAAGCCGGTCCGCACCAAGGGGCCAGGTCCGCACAGTAACGGTTTCGCCGTATACCGGTCTGCGCTCCATCAGCGCCGTCATCCTGGATAAAACCCAGAGCTGCCTGGTCCGGGCCAGATCATCCCGGCCTACTCCAAGGCTGGCCGCATGGTTTATGGCTGCCTCCTGAAAGAGATCGAAGGCGGCGAAAAGGCTTAAGCGGTCTGACCTGTCTACGCTGCCAAATCTTATGGGCAGGGTTTCCTGCCAAATATTTATCATGTTTTATATGCTCACATATAATGCGCTTCATTTCAATGGACTTTTTCAACAACCTATTTTACTGAACCCTGCCAACCTTCGGTTAGCTGACAGGTTCGGTTTGTTGAAAAAGTCTTGCAATGCGCCGCCTGAACAAAGAGTCAGGATCGTCCGCGGCGCGGCTTCCTGCCATTTACGCCACTTTTTCTACCAGTTCAGACAGCAGGGGCATAAGCTGTTTCTTGCGGGATACTATTTCTTTCAGGATATAGATTCCTCCCTCTGTTACTGGGAAGTTGATAAGGCTTGTAAAGTTTTTTTTCCCGGCGACAAAGAGCAGGGAGTCCAGTACTGTTACATCCGTCACAAGCAGGGCGGAGAAAAGATGATCCTTCAGGGAGCGGGTTTTTTCCAGCGCGGCGGCGATTTCCGCGCGCCGCTCCGCCAGGGCTTCAGGATTGCCGGTTTCGATCTGGCTGACCGAAAATGTCACGGCCCGCTCTGAGTATTCCTTCATGTCAAGCCTGATCAGTTCTTCCGCCTTGAGGGAATTGATCTGATTTACGGCTGTCTGTATATCATGGCCCAGGCTTTTAATGTCCAGCCCGGTGATTGAGGCGAGGTATTCGGCGGCTTCAATATCCGTTTCCGTCGTTGTCGCCGATTTTAAGATCAGAGTGTCGGCTATGATTCCGCAGAGCAGTATTGATGCTATGCCTTTTTCCAGGGGGACTTTCTGCTCCCGGTACAGGTTGGTGATGATGGTGCAGGTGGCCCCTACTACGCGGTTGATAAAAGTAATCGGATACCGGGTGGAAAGGTTTCCGAGCCGGTGATGGTCTATCACTTCAAGAATCTTGTAGTTTTCTATTCCCTCAATGGCCTGGCTTGGCTCGTTGTGATCTACCATGATCACCTCGACATTCGGCTCCTGGCTGAGGTTTCCCTCAAAAATAACCCCCGCAACCCTGCCGTCTTCACCGGCTACAGGCAGACAGCGGGAAGGAATCCTGGTAAGGGTCTCGCGGAAGGCCCACACAGGATCGTTCAAGCGGACAAGGGGAACAGTACTGTCTCCTAAAGCGCCCACAGGCACGGAATAGATGATCAGCATCGCTGTGGAAGATGTATCAAAGGGGCTTATCAGCACAGTTACTCTGTTCTTTTCCGCCAGTTCTGTCAGCTCTCTTGAAAGAGTGTCGCCGCCTGAAAGAATCAGCGCGCGGACCCCCGCCTCGATGCAGCATTTCTGTATGTCCCAGCGGTCCCCGACGATGACCAGCGCGTTGCCTGAGCCTTCCGCTTTAAGGTGGTCCTTGAAACGCGCCGTATATGACGCGGCCACGACTATTGGGGATTTCTTTAGCTCCGCTCCGTTAAAGAGCGTTATGGGCTGGGCGTGTATGGTTTCCGCAAGATGGTCCAGAGTGAGGGGAAAGGAAGATTTTTTCCTTGGGTTGATATGGTTGATGATGTAGCGGCTGAAGCCCTGGTAGTGGAGCATACTCCGGTATACGCCGTTTTCATCCACGATGGGGAGCACCTGAGAATCGTCCTTTTGCAGGAGTTCCAAGGCTTCCCACAGGCTTGCGTCTTCCCTGACCGTTACAGGCTCACAGGAAATGTAATGCTTTGCCTTGGGGATAAGGTCAGGCAGATACTCCGGGGCAGGTACGCCGAAACGTTCAAATATGTATTCGGTCTGAGGGTTTATCTTTCCAGCCCTGGCGGCTTCGACTCTTTTCTGCCCCCGCAGTTGCTTGAGCCGGGCATAGGCCGCGGCGGAAACCACGGAATCCGTGTCCGGGTTTCTGTGTCCTATTACGTAAACAGTTTTCTCCATACCGGAAACTATATATGACACGCCGCGTTTTTTATAGTATGCCGCCGTCTGCCCAAAACTCGGGGAGGTCCCTGCGTCCCTGCGGGCCGCTTGGAGTTTTGAGACCTGCGGTCTCTTGAACTGTTTATGACTGTGAACATTTTGGGGGCAAAAAACTCCACGCAATGATTCTTCGAGGCCCGTGTAACGGGACGCACGGCTCCGGGAGGTCCCCGATCGGCCTGCAAAACAGCCTGTAGAACTAGTGCGGGGAGTTTTGGGAACCCACTCCAAGCGACCCGAAGGGTCGCCCGGATTGCAGACTTGGTTGATTAAAGCTCCTGTGGTATAGTCCAGGAAGCTGCGGAGCGCGGCAATTCACTTTTATGGGAGGCCTTATGAAAATCATAAAAAAAACTTTTGGGGTTCTGTCTTCGGGAAAAAAAGTTTACCTGTATATTCTTAGAGCAGGGGATATGTCTCTGTCGCTGACCACATTGGGCGCTCACTGGGTTTCCCTTTTCACGCCTTCCCGGAACGGCGGGAAAGATGATGTGATTTTGGGCTATTCTACCCTGGAAGGCTATACCCGGAACAAAACCTACATAGGCTCCACTATAGGCAGATTTGGGAACCGGATAGGGGGCGGACGGTTTTCCCTGGAGGGCAAAGAGTACGCCCTCTACAGGAACGACGGCCTTCATTCCCTTCACGGCGGGCGGCGGGGTTTTGATAAACTTCTATGGAAGGCGGAATCCTACGAAGAAAAGGACGGGGTTTTTGTACGTTTTGAACTTTCAAGCCCTGATGGAGACGAGGGCTTTCCCGGAAATCTAAAGGCCGCGGTCAGTTACGGCCTTACCAAATCCAACGAGATCATCGCCGATTACAAGGCCAAGCTTGACGCTCCATGCCCGGTGAACCTTACAAATCACGCATACTTCAACCTTGCCGGGGAGGGCGCCGGGGACATTCTCTCCCACGAGGCGCGTCTTTACGCTTCCTCTTATCTTGCGGTGGATGAAAGCCTTATCCCCACGGGTCTCCTTGCGCCGGTCCAAAACACCCCCTTTGATTTCAGGACGGCGAAGCCTGTGAGCCGGGACCTGAGTTCTGCGGGCGGCGGCTACGATCATTGCTTTGCCGTGGACGGGGATGCGGGGACTCTCCGCCCTTTCGCCGAAGTTTCCGAGCCGCGCTCTGGCCGCGTCCTGCGGGTTTTCGGCACCCAGCCGGGACTACAGTTCTATACAGGCAATTTTTTGGACGGCGTTAACGGTAAAGCCGGTTCTGTCTACGGCAAACACGCGGGCTTCTGCCTGGAGACTCAGCACTTTCCAGATTCTCCGAACCGGAAAGAATTCCCAAAAGCTGTTTTTGGACCTGGCCGGGACTACCACGAGAAAGCTCTGTTCGCTTTTGACTGGTGAAAAATCAGCGTCCGCCGGCAGGCAAAGAGAAACCGGAACGCCTTTTTTACAACCGGTTGAAAACCGCCAGTTAAAAGCCGCCGGTTTTCAACCGGCGGAGCGCCCGTTCCGCTATATTCAGATCCGCTGTGAGCTGGCGGTCTCCCGGAAACTCAGTAAGGGCGGCCAGAATGAATTCTCTGGCGTTTTCATATTCATGGCGGTTGAAAAGGCTGGCAAAGCCGTTGTGAAGGTCCGCCAACCGGTTGCCGCGGTGTATCCGCAGGGCTTCTTCCATCTGTGAATTCTTGCCGTACCGGGATATTGCCGCATCCATATAGGCTATAGCCGCCTGCGGTCCCTGTCCGGCGGCGATGCGTTCCCCTTCTTTTATCAAGATAAAATTCCGCATTTCCACCGCCCGCTTCGCCGTAAGGGTAGACTGATTTTCGGCGGCGGCGATGCTCCGGAGGACAGCCTCGGCGTCTTCAGCGCTCCGTATCCCGGAAATCCGGTTAAGCAGTTCAGCGTCCACAAGCAAGGTATTCAGCCGTATGTAATGTTCTCCGCCCAGCCGCGGGGTATATTGGGTCAGGAGGGTCCGGGCTTCGGAAATTTGCTGGGATTTAAGCAGCTTGAGCAGATAATTGTTCAGCGCCGCATAGGTGAATTCCTGCCAGCGGGAATCGGCTGAGGTACTGCCTGTGCCTCCGTAATGCCGCCATGCGTTGTTGCACCAAGTCAGGGCGTCGGCTTCTTTCCCAGCCGAGATGAGGGAAGCCCCGTAATTGAAGATACGGTCCAGTAAATCCTTGTTAGGGTCCGCAAAAAATGGGGAATTAACCGGATTAGTCCGCCTGGCAAGGAGGGCCGCCCGGTCTACCGCCAGTGGGACTGCTTCAGGATACCGGCCCCGGTTTTCCAACTCCGCAATGCGGTTTGAAAAAACAAGGGATACCAGCTCAAGCTGGCTTATGGAAACCCTGTCCTTGTAGTTCCGGGCTGGTACATAGGCGAAACCTGTTACCGTCCCAAAGGCGTCGTGGAATTCCCTGCGGGTTCCGGGGTCAAAGCCGTAGGGATTAGTGGTTTCCACATCAATAAATTCTTTCCCCGTATTGACTGTAACGAAGGCGTGGTCTCTTGTCATAACTCCCTGGACATCCAGTCCTGCTGAAACAGCAAAGATAGTGTAAAGCACCGCCGAAGAAACGCAGTTGTACCGCCCGGAATTAAAAATTTCGTCTACTCTGGTTTGATGGGTGGAATAAGTTTTGAGAAACCTGTCATAGAGAAAGGTAAGAACGTATTCTCCCCGCTTTCTGAGGTCTTCCGGCATCTGGGATCGTCTGAGCTCTGACACCGCTTCGACGATAATTTCTTCTACATTTTTTCCAGGATAGCTTCCGGCTGCATTTCCACCGGAAGCCCAGAGCGCTATGTCCGTCAAGTCCTGCCAGGAATATACGCCATCCCTTTCCAAGAGGTTGAGTTCCCCCGCATTTGGGTCCGCCTCAAGTCTAGGGAAATTCCCCGCCGCAAGGGGTTCCGCGGCGCCGAGGGGCGCGGCGGCTATAGCTAAAGCAGCAAATATACCCATCGGGATGAAGACGCGGACAAAGGAAATATACCTTGATGAAGGATATACGTCGCGGTTCATTGCCGTATTATAGTCATTAACGGCGAAAATGGGCAAGACATTAGGCGTTGTGGAGCGCTGGTATTGAAAAAGCCGTGCCTCACAGAGTCTAAGCGACATATAAGGCGCTGGACTGCTATGCTTTCGACTTACGGCGAGGAGATCATGGTTCACGAATTGCGAACTGGGTTTGAAAATTAAAGTTTGACAAGGAATTTGCTGATCAGTGTAATCAATGGCAAGCCAAAAGCGGTCTTAAGGATTGCGGACTTGCAAAGCCCATGGGAACAAGCTATGCTACAATCCAAAATAGAAAATTACCATATTGATAGTAAGGAGCAGATCATGAATTTCGTTGAGATTATGAGAAATAAAGCGAAAAGCCTGCAAAAACGGCTGGTCTTGGCTGAGGGAACCGAACCACGAACCATAAGGGCCGCCCGGATCATCGCCGATGAGGGCCTTGCGGCTTCTGTTACGCTCGTAGGAGCCGAAGCGGATATTCAGAAGGCCGCCGCCGCGGAAGGGGTTAAGCTTACAGATATAATCCTGGCGGACCCGGCGGAATCACCGGCGGCTGAAAAATACGCCCGTGAATTTTTCCAACTCCGGAAACACAAGGGCATGACCGAAGATCAGGCAAAAAAGGATATACTTCATTTTCTGCGCTGGGGAGCCATGATGGTTCATGCGGGAGATGCCGATGCCATGGTCGCCGGAGCGGAAAGCGCCACTGCCGATGTTCTCCGGGCGGGGCTTGCGATAATCGGGACTACCCCGGGTTCAAAAACCGCTTCTTCATGCTTCGTTATACAAACTCCCAGCACTTCCTGGGGAGTTGATGGGGCGCTGATCTTTTCAGACTGCGCCGTGATTCCTGATCCCACAGCGGAACAGCTTGCGGAAATAGCGGTATCCGCAGCTCAGTCCTGCCGTGAATTTTTGAACGCGGAGCCGGTAATCGCACTTCTCTCTTTCTCAACCAAAGGATCGGGCGGCGATCATCCCAATGTACTCAAGGTAAAGCAGGCTCTGGAACTTGTAAAGGCAAAGACGCCCAATCTTATTATTGATGGAGAAATCCAGGCGGATGCCGCCCTAATCCCGGCGGTAACTGATAAAAAAGCTCCCGGCAGTCCAATCAGGGGCAGGGTCAACACATTGGTTTTTCCGGATCTGGGGGCGGGCAACATAGCTTACAAGCTGGTTCAACGCCTGGGCAAGGCTGAAGCCTTCGGCCCCTTTCTTCAGGGCTTCGCCAAACCCATAAGCGATCTTTCCAGGGGCGCCTCTGTAGACGATATTGTGGTTACATCCGCGGTTACTTTAGCGCGGGCTTAAGTAGCGCCGCAAAGACATTTACTCCTAAAAACGCACTCCATGGGCGCAGCAGATGGCCGCGGCCAGGGCGTCGGCGGAGTGATCCGGCGATGGAACGGCATCCAGGCCCAGGAGGATGCGGACCATCTCCTGAACATAACGTTTGTCCGCTCTGACGCCGCCGGTTACCGCCTGCTTTATGGCATTGGGCGTATATTCTTGTACAGTAAGGCCCTTTTGGGCTAAAGCTAAGGATAGGACTCCCCGGGCTTCCGCCACGGCAATGGCGCTGCTTACATTACGGCCAAAATAGAGGGTTTCTATGGCGGACTCCCCGGGCCTATAGGTTTCTAGAATAGAGAGGAACTGCCCGTAAATAAAAAAAAGGCGTTCCGCCCGGGGGCGGTCCGCCGTAGTTTCAATGCAGCCATGAGCGATGTACCGGAGCCTCTGCTTGTTAAATTCAATGACCCCCCACCCGGAAGAAGCCAGCCCCGGATCTACCCCCATGATCCGCCGCCTAAGCATGGAAGGGTCCGCCGGCTTACTCAGCCTCAAAGCCTTCTGGGATTGCCACATTGGAATATACGTTCTGAACGTCGTCGTTATCTTCCAATTTTTCGATGAGCCTTAGGGCTTTTGCGGCGCCTTCCTGGTCTATGGCAACTTCCGCTTCAGCTATCATGCTGATCTCGGCGCTGGTAGTTTCCAGAGATTTGGCTTCCAATGCGTTTACCACCGCTTCAAAATCCTCAGGCGAGGTGGTAACTTCGATCACTCCATCGGAAAGGGATACGTCTTCGGCTCCGCGCTCCAGGGCGACTTCTAGAACCTGATCTTCTGTGTACTTCTCTCCGTCTAGGGTGATAATGCCCTTGCGGGTAAAAAGCCGGGAAACCGAACCCGCCGTTGCCAGGGAACCGCCCGCTCTTGTAAGGATGTTTCGCACATCCGCGGCGGCCCGGTTCTTGTTATCCGTAAGGACTTCGATAAGCACGGCTACCCCCCCTGGAGCATAGGCTTCGTAGGTCAGTTCTTCGTAATTTACCCCTTCCAGTTCGCCGGTTCCCTTTTTGATCGCCCGGTCGATGTTATCTTTGGGCATATTGGCGCCCCTGGCTTTGAGTATGGCGGTCCTGAGCCGGGGATTACCTTCAGGATTACCTCCGCCCATACGTGCGGCAATAGAAATTTCTTTGATAAGTTTGGTGAACATCTGGCCGCGTTTGGCGTCGGCGGCTCCCTTTGCATGCTTAATAGTTGCCCATTTACTGTGTCCGGACATCACAACTCCTTAGTTAAAAACACATTAGGCTTGTTCGGTAACCCGGCTGGCGCAAACCTCAAATCCGATGAACAAGTCCTTTAGCGGAAGTTGTTCAATAGCTGATTTATTGAACAGTTCCATTAAAATAATAACAATGCCTATACATACCACAAGAAGAAAAGATATGTCAATCCTTCCGTCTTGCCGGGCGCCTATCTTTAAGCTGGCGGATAATTCCGTAGGCAAGCTCTTTGATCGAAGCATCATAGAAAATGTTAAATTAAAGTATACTTTATATGTTGAAATTTGTCGAGAATAGTTTGTGAGGCTGCGTAAAAACGGCCCGCTATATCTGGATTAGCGAAAAAGATATGGAAAAGGATTTTATTATAGACGGCACGGTTTATTCCGCCGGAAAATCAAGCAATTCTGTGACGCCGTGTAATTTTACGACTGCCGAGCAGCCACTGATCATCGCGGAGATTGGCACGAGCCACGGGACAGATCCTGTAAAAGCCCGGGAACTCGTGGACGCCGCGGCCATGTCAGGGGCTGGATGCGTCAAATTTCAGATGGTTTATGCCGAAGAGATACTCCACCCCAACACAGGCGATGTCCTCCTGCCGGGTGGCCTTGTCAGGCTCTACGATACATTTAAGTGCCTGGAAGTCCCTCCTTCGTTCTACGCGGATATAAAGGACTACGCCGAATCCAAAGGACTCCTCTTTTTGTGTACTCCCTTCGGCCCCCGCAGCGCCCGGGAACTTTGGGAGCTAAGGCCCAAGGCTTTTAAAATAGCTTCCCCGGAGATCAATTATACCGCCCTTGTAAAACAGGTTGCCGGGTATGGCCTGCCGGTTTTTCTTTCCACAGGTGTTGCAAAGCTTGGAGACATAGAAGAAACTTTGGAATTTTTTTCACCAGAAAAGGTCTGCCTTCTCCACTGCGTAACCGCTTATCCCGCCCCGGAAAAAAATTACAACCTCAGAACTTTGGAAAGCCTGGGCGCTGTATTCGGAACAGCCATGGGAGTAAGCGATCACAGCACAGACCCGGAACTTGTACCGGCTCTGGCTGCCGCCATGGGAGCGGCTGCTATAGAAAAACATTTCTGCCTGAGCCGGTCTGATCCCGGCCTGGACGACCCCATCGCCCTTACGCCGGATTTATTTGCCCGTATGGTCAGGGCCGTAACCAACGCCGCAGCTATGGACCTGGACGAAGTCATCGCGGTCTATTCACAGGAACGGGGAGATATCCTGGTCAACGCCGTCCTGGGGGACGGCGTTAAACGCTTAGCCCCTTCGGAAATGGCAAACTACCGGAGAACCAACCGCTCCATCCATGCTATGAGAGATATAGCCAAAGGAGAAGTCTTTGAGGCCGGCATGATAAGAGTTCTTAGAACCGAAAAGATTCTGCGTCCCGGACTGCCCCCATCCTGGGCGGAAAAAATAATAGGGAGGAAAGCCCGCCGTTTTATTCCGGACGGAGAAGGAATAGGTTTTGAAGATTGTTAGAAGCGGCATATCGTTCCCATTGGGTGCGCCAGGATCAGGCGAGGAAAACGAAGCGGACTTGAGGCGCCGTCCGTCAGGCAATTGCGGAATTATTAACGTTATATTTTTATTTTTTGTGCGTTTATTCTACCGTATTGATAGAAATTATAGAAAAATTCATTGATTTTATTTGAAAAGCATGGTATAATATGTTTAGTGATGTCTCAAAATGATAATTTAGCGAGAAACCGCGAAGTTAATAAACGATACAAAATTATGAGGTGTGTTATGAAAAACCGGCCTTTTTTTCAGATATTCGGAATAGGATTTGCCGTATTTGCAGGCTTCCTAATTTTAAGCTGTACTATGGATATTCCAAATGAGGTGCGTCCCGCGGAAGAAATATTCGCAAAACTGGGGGGGATATTAATTTTTAATATGGCTGAAGTCCCTCAAGGCGCTGATGCGGAAGGTTTAAACTTAAAGTTCCTTGGGATTAAAGATGGGTCAGGCAGGAGCGTTAATTATAGGTCCACGGGTAATTTAATAAATAATGAGATTATTAAGCCGCAGGATGCGGCGGCGATAATCCTTGATGAGCCGGGAGAGTATACTATTGAGCTAGAGTATGCCGGGGGTTATGACAGCAAGGAGGGTCAGCATAATCCGCAAGTGATTTCTAAATCCATAACAAGAACGGTAGAACACCGTAAGTATACTTTCTTGTGGATAAGTAATGCAGAGCTGCTTATCGGCAAGCTCAATATTATCAATTTATCAAGAAGACCTATTACTTCTGCAAAAATTACGCCTCTGGGGGATAATTCCACATCTACAGTTAAAGAACTTGGGATAATTTACCCCGAACAATCCTATGCAAGTCAGTTGGATCCCGGGGAGTATTATATCGAAATATACTTAGCCCTGAGCGGGAATGGCCAGGACGCCACTGAGGAGCGGTACAGCCAGAAAGTAAATATTGTGGCGGGGACCGTAACTAACATTCTGGTATTTGCTAACACCTCGGTTGCGGTTTCAGATAATTCTAATTTATGGGTAGTAAATCAGTGTGCTGTTTTATTCATTGCTAAATTAGAAATAAGGGAGAGCAATGATTCTTCTTATGCCGATTTAATGGCGGACCAATTGCCGCTGTATCCAGGCGACTATATAAGAGAGCGCATAGCGCCCGGTAAATACGATATCAAGGTGACTTTATATGGCGGGGAAGAGCGGGAGTTGAAAAGTGTTCCTTTAAGCGGCGATCCTGTATTCATCTATGTCCAGGATGATAATCCAAAAATAGGGTATATCGTCCCGGGTGACGTTGATGAAGACGGGTTCCCCGACTGGTGGGAGGATCAGTATTTTGGTCTCGATGCCGTAAATGATAAGTCGAAGCCCGCAAGGGATGGTGACGAGGATAAAGATAAGCTGACTAACTGGGAAGAGTATCTTAATGGTACAAATCCACAGGATCGTGACACCGATGATGACAGATTAACCGATTGGGAAGAAGTTATGGGGAGAAAAGACCCGGATATAGCGGAACACGCTGAACTTCCGGATACATTTGAAGCCTATATGAGCAATCCCCCGCTTAATCCGCTGAAGCCTGACACAGATGAGGACGGGTACACAGACTATATCGAACTTATAAGCAGATCGGATCCTACGGATGGCCTTAAAATACCCGGCGGGTCTATTACAATTACAGTACCTTGGGGTACAGCTTCTAAATAGAGATTATTGCTTCAAGCCGCCGCCAGGCGGCTTTTTCCGTATAAAGTTTTGCTGAATTTTTTCGCCAGTAATTTTTTGCGGGTATAAGCACAAGGCTCCAGGGAGTTGCATCAAATAGTCCACTGATTACGCAAATGCAAAGATCAAAATAAGTGGAAATCCAAGCACCCGTAACTTACAACTTAACTCCGCCCAACCTAAGAATAATCGTGGCCCTTGCAACCTGCCGCCGTCCGCCGGTTCCATTGCGAGAAAGTTTTTTGATCACTTCAGGAGCAAAAAATTTCAAAAGACCCGCGCATCTAGTCTCTCAGCGCATAGTCTCACACCTTATCGGTCTCTGTGGGTTAGACTATCTTCCACGGAGGCCAAAACCGGTCCTTGCCGGGAATCGTCCGTGCAGTTTTAGAAAAAAGCGGAGGCTCCAAAGGTCCAAAACTGCCAAGTGACATACAGGATTCTCACGTTTTAGCGGTCTCAGGGAACTGAAAATAATGTGATGCGGGTTAGTCCTTGAGGAGGGGGCCTCTTTTTATTACGCCATCTTTCTTTTCCAACATCCATTCTTCGGCATAGAAACGCAGGATGGCAAGCAATTCCCCGGTTTTGTTGTCATGCCAGACGATGCTGCCTTCGGCGTCCACGGTGATAAATCGTTTGCTGCTGCTGATGAGGCGCCGGGGTAGACCGGCGCTTCGTTCAAAATGGATTGCGCCAACTTCATTGTAGATGGCCGCCCCGTCTTCGCCCAAAGTGGATGCCGGTACGCCGTCGCTTTCTGTAATACTGAAAGCCGTATCCTCACCCTGATATTTAGCGAGTTGTATTGAACCTGCCGGGTTGGATGGATCAAGGAGGATGATGTTGGTGCTGGCGCCGGCGGGTCCTCTGCTTACTGCCGCGGCGTAGAGGATGCCGCTTTCACCCCGGTAGATGCGGGCGCCTATATCGGCGGGGTAGGCAAGAGGCACGGTTTCACCGTTTGTGATGTCCACCTTGAGGAAGGGAGTGTTTCCCATAACGGCGCTGCGACCTATAACGATGTTCCGTCTGTCAAGAAAAGCGGCGTCAATTGCGCCGGCTGCGAAGAAGGAGAACAGTATATCCCCGGTGTCCAGAGAGGCTGCCGTTATGTTTCCTGCCGAATCCAGAAACAGAGCAATGCCGTCCAGGATAATGGCGGAGCGCATGGAGAATTGCCTGGGAATTTTGTCCAGGGCAAAGCGGCTGCCATCCGGGTATATCCGTACCGGTGGGTCCGTTTGACTGTCTTCAGCCTGCCAAAAAAGAAACGCGTCTGAGGACGGGTCCGCTTCGATGCGGGTATAAGCTCCGGACCTTTTAAGACTTATGGGTTCAGTTTCGGAAAAATCGCTTAAGTCCAGGGGGATAAATCCACAAAAGCCGCCGGTAGTGATGATGCCGAGATGTTTTTCTGAAGCGCCGGCTTCCAGCACAGCGAGTTGTTCCGTAAAAGCGAAAATTTGTGCATATTTGTCTTCGCTCAGGGACCAGATGCCTCCTTCGGCAGTTCCCATAACAATGGCGTCTCCGGTTATGACGGCGCTCGTAATTACAGGAAGGGGAGATGCGTTTACTCCCTCTGAAGCGACATCTCTCCCGCCCAGGGCTTCAAGTTTTCTCGTGTGACTGATCCCGTAGCGTAATATACGGTGGCGGGTTTCCAGGGTCAAGCAGATGAATTCAGCCCTTTCTCGGCCTGCGGGGTAGAGGAGGCCTCTAGGGACATCCGTATCTCTGATGAGTTCATTTCCTGAAACCGCATCAAGAATTACAAGAGCCTCATTGCTAAAGCCGCCAAAGAAGATGTTGTTCCCGAAGAGAATAGGCGTAATGATGTTTGGAGGCGCCGTAAAACGGCGGATTTCTTCTCCGGACTCAATTTCCCGATAGGAGAGGGTTCCGACAGGAGAATAGCTTATCATGGTCCGCTCGGATTTACCTGTGGCGGCAAAGGAGACAGGCGAGGAAAAGTTCTCAGGCGAGCGCAGGAGGCCGCCGGTTTCCGGATGAAGGAATACGACTCCCGCTATGGCACTCCTGGCCAGGATGATAAAATTTCCCCCCGCGGAGTAAGTGATGTATAAAAGCGGATCCCTGAAGCTGAGGGTAAAAAGACGTTGTTTTTTTTTGTAGTCCCAGGCTGAAATACGCCAGATCCCTAGGCCGTCGCTTTCGACAAGAGCAAGCTGTGTTTTCCCTGGACGCAGGGCTATAGAGGTAAGAGGGTATTGGCTCAGTTGGAACCGGTCTTCCGCTCTTCCATCCCGGATGTTCCAGATTCCCAAAAAGCCGTCGGCCCCTGCGCTAAAGACCCGGCCTTCCCCGTCATAGGCCACAGCGTTTACCGCCCCGGTATGCTTTCCCGCAGTGGAAGGATAGATATGCCGGGATGGGGCCGGCATCCCCGCCTGCACAGCCAAAAGAAGGCCGACGAGAAACCCCGTCGCGAACACGGGTGAGCGTCCTTTCATTGTATTACCCAGAGCGACAGGTTTCGTCTCATGGCCGCCTCTTTTAGCGCCGGACCAGGAACAGTATGTCCCCGAAGACAGCGAAGATCATCAGGCCAAAGATTAGGACTACCCCGACGGCCTGGAATGCGTAGATGGTTTTGGGACGCAAGGAGCGGCCCTTAACAGCCTCGATAATAAAAAGCAGGATCATGCCGCCGTCAAGAACCGGCAGTGGGAGGAGGTTCATGATGCAGAGGGCAATAGAAATAAGAGCCAGGAAGTTGGCGGTGGAACTTAGACCTGTCCCCATGCTCTGTCCGAAGCCTTCGGCAGCCACATCACCTACCATGTAAGTAATACGGATGGGTCCTGAAACAGCTTGTGTCAGGTCTATACCCCTGAAAAGCAAGGCAAGACTTTTGAGGGAAACGGCGAAGGTCTTCCATGCCTCTTTGGCGCCTTGAGCCAGGGCGCCAAAAAATGAAAAGGAAGGGGTATGGTACCGGAGGGTTTGATATGCTATACCTATATCCGCTTCTTTGCCGGTATAGGAGAGGACAATATCCGCCTTTTTTATTCCGCCGTTACGTTCGTATTCCACAGATAATACCGACGGCTGATCCCGTAATATGCCGAGCAGGGCTACCGTGTAGGGAATATCCTGGCCATTTGCCTTTAGTATCCTATCCCCCACCTCTATACCCGCAATAGCGGCAGGGCTTTCGGGGCTAACCGCCTCTACCACCGGGTCGGCCCAGTAGTAAACCCCGATTTTTCCCGCCCCGGTATTTCTATCAAGCTGGGGCCGTACCTTGAATTCCAGGACGGCGCCGTCCCGTTCCACTGTTATCGCAAGATTTTTCTCAGGGTTTGTTGTTATGGTTTCTTGTATATCCCGGTAGCTATTTATAGCGGTATTCCCAATTTTTACAATCCGGTCTCCGGTTATAAGCCCCGCTTCGCCAGCAGGATAACGTTCCCCCGGATTTATATCCGATGCCAGGACTATGCGGTTATCCAGAGTGTGTATTTCAAAACCGACGCTCCAGATGACTGCCAGCACAAGGACAGCGAAGATAAAGTTAAAAAGGGGGCCGGCAAAGGATACAATTATACGTCGCAGCGGTCCTGTCCCGTAGTAGGTTCCCTTTACCGGGGGAATTTCCTGTTTTTGTTTTTCATGGGTTTCCTGGAATTCGTTTTCCCCTTTCATTTTGCAATAGCCCCCTATGGGGAATATGCCGAGACGGTATTCCACATTACCCACCTTCTTTTTGAAGATGGGATTCCCCCACCCTAGAGAGAAGACTTCCACATCGATACCCACCAGTCGGGCGGCAAGGAAATGTCC
Organism: Treponema sp.; assembly: GCA_031288005.1. The sequence goes on along the minus strand of JAITSE010000024.1, from coordinate 17,333 downwards.
CAATTCGTGGATGAATACCACTATTCCAAGACCCAATAGACCTAAAATAATTTTAGCTATGAGCATAAGCATAGATTTTCCTCCGAAATAAATGTATTAGCAGTCTTTCTGGCTTTTTTATCGGCTTCCAGTATTATTTGCAGAGCTTCGGCGTTCTCAAGATTCCCGGCTGTATTCCAGTCTCTATTTAAGACATACTCAACAATGCGGGGTATATCAAGAAAGCCAGCCTTTTTTGCGAAAAAAGCCTCCGTCGCCGACTCATTGGCCGCGTTATATGCTGTCGGGTAAAGCCCCCCCTGTTTTGCGGCTTCATAGGCCAGGGAAAGCATGGGAAAGGCCTCGAAATCGGGTGGTTCAAAGTCCAAGGTCAGGCCCTCTGAGAAATCCAGGCGTCCCCAGGAGCAGGGCGTGCATTTAGGATAATACAGGGCGCTGTGAATGGGAAGTCGCATATCGGGCCTGGAAAGCTGGGCATATACCGCTCCGTCTCTCAAGCGCGCCATAGAATGAACGATGCTTTGAGGATGTATGACAACAGATATCTTTTCCGTGGGCATATTAAAAAGCCCTACGGCCTCAATTACTTCCAATCCCTTGTTTGCCAGGGTTGCCGAATCAAGAGTTATTTTGGGCCCCATATTCCATGTTGGGTGGGCGAGGGCTTCTTCCACTGTTATCTTGTTGAAGTCTTCTCGTTTTCGCTTCCTGAAAGGCCCGCCCGATGCGGTAAGGATGAGTTCCGCAATATTTTCCCTGCCGTGGGCTTCCAGCAAGCTCGAAATGGCGTGATGCTCCGAGTCCACAGGCAAAACGCGACGGCCGTTCTTTTTCGCTAGGGCGAAAACCAGGGGCGCGGCCATAACAATGGTTTCCTTGTTTGCCAAGGCAAGGTCCGCCCCCGCTTTAAGGGCCGTCAAGGATGGCTCCAAGCCTGCGGCTCCGGCTATGCCGTTTAGAGCCATGTCGGGAGAGATCTCCCCAATGGCCCGGAGCAGCCCCGCATTTCCGGTATATACGCCTTTTGGCAACGCCGAAACCTTTGACGCCGCATCCGGGTCGCTTACAGCCAGGGCCGCCGCGGGGAATTCCCGGGAGAGATTAAGAAGACCGGAAATATCGCTATGGCTTGATAGAAGGACAACATCGAAACGTTCTTTATCTTCCCGTAAAATATCAATGGCGTTCTTGCCGATGGAGCCGGTGGCCCCAAGAACCGCTACCCGCTTCTTCATTCTTTTACTCAAATCCAAAACTCCGTAGCTTAGTTCAAAATCAGCTTACATAAAAAGAGCCCGATAAAGTCCATAGTATACCGGCGCCGCCATTGCCATAGAATCAATGGAATCCAGTACCCCGCCTCTGCCTGGAACAATCTCTCCCGAATCCTTGATTGCGGAACTTCGTTTCATTATAGATTCAGCCAGGTCTCCCATGGAAGCGGCCGCCGCTGAAATGAAACCAAGAATGACGCCGGCCCAGGGGGATGGTATTAAATTTGATATGAACACGGATGGAAAGAAGCGGGTAGCGCTAATGCCTACCAGAATGGAACCGGCAAAACCGCCGATAAAGCCCGCGACGCTTTTGTTGGGGCTGGCAGGTATGATCCCCCGGTTGTTTTTCCCAAAGAGCATACCCGCAGCCCAAGCCACGGAATCATTAGCTACCACGATAAAAAAGAACACCAGGATAACCAGAGACGCATGGAAAAGACGGGCCATTAGGATGATCCAGAGCATGAATAAACCCGGATAGATCATGATAGCAAAGCCCGATATGATGCGATCTAGGGAATATCCAAACTTGTCCGGTGAAGTAAAAACACGGGAGAGGAGCAGCCAGATGAAAGCGGCCATAATAGCGCCGGCAAAGACATAAAATTGCAGACTGAAACTTACCGCCAGCGTCATGACGGCGGGACCCAGCGCTCCGAGTATGCGGGCTTCTCCTTTGGAGAGGGTTATGCTTTTTCTGTTCAACATATCGGCGAACTCGCCGGCTCCCAGGGCGCTAAGAATAACTACGATGACGTTGGCTGCCAGATAATTGCGGTAAGGTAGAAACAGCACAATAACCACGACAAGAGGCAGGGTAATGATAAATAAAAGAAGCCTCTGGATTAGTTTTTTCATCCCTTTACGCCGCCATACCGTCGTTCCCGGCTCTGGAACCATTCTATGGCCGAAGCCAAGTCTTCTTCCGTAAAATCGGGCCACAGTTTTTCCGAAACCCAGTATTCCGAATAGGCCCCTTCCCAGAGAAGAAAGTTACTGATACGCATTTCCCCGGCAGTCCTGATGACAAGGTCCGGATCGGGAATATCGGGATTGTCCAAACAGCGCCGGAAGGAGGCTTCCGTAAGCTCTCCGCCTGGAGGAGGCGTCTCCAAAAGCCGCCGTATCCCCCGCATTATCTCGTCCCTGCCCCCGTAATTGAGGGCCAGGATGACCTGGAGCCCCGTAAAATCCCGGGTATCGTCGCATACTTCCCGAATTTCCCCAGCGATGTCAGGCGGAAGCCCCTGGGCATCCCCGGCGTGGCGTATTTTGATGCGGTTCTGCCTGAAGAAGTCCAGTTCCGCCGCCAGGTACTGCTTGACAAGCCCCATGATGAATCCCACCTCTTCAGCGGTGCGCTTCCAATTTTCGGTAGAGAAAACATAGAGAGTCAGGTAGGCGACGCCCATATCGCTTGCGGCCTTGACGATTCTTTTTGCCGTCTTGAGCCCCTCAAGATGCCCCTGAGTACGGATTTGCCCGCGCCGTACCGCCCATCGGCCATTACCATCCATAATAACACCGATATGGACAGGACCGGGACCTTCTTCCAGAACGGGCTTTTTGCCGGCAAGGTATTTAGCGGACATCAATCTTCCATTATTTCTTTTTCTTTCTCTTCCAGAACCTGATTGATCTTCCCGATATAAGAATCGGTTAGCTTTTGCAGTTCTTCAGAATTCCGGCTTTCCTCATCTTCCGTAAGTTCTCCGGCCTTGAGGATTTTCTTTAGTTCATCGTTACCATCCCGCCGTATGTTCCGCACCGCCACCCGGCTCTGTTCCGCCTGGTTTTTGGCGACCTTGGCAAGCTCTTTCCGGCGTTCCTCCGTCAGCGGCGGAATGGCTATCCTGATAACCTTTCCGTCATTGCTGGGATTAAGGGAAAGCTCCGAAGACCGTATGGCCTTCTCAATTTCCCCGATAAGCCCCTTGTCCCAGGGCTGTATCACGATAAGCCGGGCTTCGGGGATAGAAATATTCGCCACCTGGTTGAGAGGCGATTTATCCCCATAGTAATCAACCTTCACCTTATCGAATAATGAAGCCGACGCTCGTCCGGTTCTAAGAGAAGCAAAACCGTCTTTCAGATTAGCGACGGTTTTTTTCATCCGTTCTTCGGCTGAAGAAATGACGCTATGCATTAACTATCCCCTACTTTAAAGTACACATAGTCAACCACATTTATTGCCGCCCCAAGCTGTTTCCCCGTGTCGGCAAGAACCTGAGACACGGAGAATTTTTCGTCCTTTACATACCCTTGTTCCATAAGACAAATGTCAGACAGATATTTATTAACTTTCCCCTTGAGAATATTGTCTATCACATTGGCGGGTTTTCCCTGGAGTTTTTCATCTCCTTCAAGCTGCTTGCGGAAGATCTCCTCCTGCTCTTTAAGGAACGCCGCATCTATATGATTCCGGTCCAGGGCCGCGGGATTAAAGGCCGCGATGTGGAGGGCAAGGTTAAAAGCCAGGGCTTTAAATTCCTCTTTTTGAAGGATCTCCCCATTACCGGCGCTCAATTTTACCACTACCCCTATGGCGCCGTCCCCATGTATATATTTAACGAGATACTCGCCGGCTCCCGCGGCAACCAGTTTGACACGCTTAAGGCCCATATTTTCCCGGATCTTAGTCGCCAACTCCGTTACCATGCCGGCAAGTTCGTCGTTTGGTTCGGTATAACCTTTTTCCAGAACCCGGTCCGCGATGGCCTCTCCCAGGGTGATGAAATCAGGATTTCTGGCCACAAAATCCGTTTCCGATGCCAATTCCACCAAAGCCGCCGCATTGTCCGTTATCTTTACAAAAATCTTGCCCTCGTTGGTCGCCCGGCCTGAACGTTTTTCCACCGCCGCAAGCCCCTTTTCCTTTAAGAGTTTTTCCGCCCCGGCAAAATCACCGCCGGTTTCCACCAAGGCGTTCTTACATTCCATCATACCCGCTCCGGTCTTTTCCCGGAGCTTTTTAACATCCTCTGCACTGATTCCCATTTGCCTGACTCCTTAAAGGGGGTTTATTTATTCCTTGTCGTAAACCTTATCAACATCTACCGGAAGCTCTTCGTCATCTCCCGCAGCGGCTTCCGCCGCTTTCCTTTCTTCTACAGGGGCCGTACCGGAAGAATAGGATTCGATGTCAATCTCCCTATCTTCTTCCTTAATGGAGACATCGGTCAAAATTTCTTCCAGGTTTTCACTCTCGTCTCCCAGGGTCTCGATGATCTTAAGCCCCGCCTCGTTGTCCGCCTCGATTACCGCGTTAGCGATGATCTGGGTGAACAGGGTAATGGCCCGAATAGCGTCGTCGTTCCCGGGAATGGGGTAATTTATTCCCTCTGGATTGCAGTTGGTATCCACCACAGCGACCATAGGGATGCCTTGCCGTTTGGCTTCCGCCACGGCTATAGCCTCTTTTCGGGTATCAACGATGAAGATAATACCCGGAAGCTCTTTCATCTCTTTAATTCCTCCAAGGTTTTTCTGGAGTTTTGCCCGCTCTTTGCCCAGAGAAGCGATTTCTTTTTTCGTCAAATTCTCAAAGGTCCCGTCCACCTCCATTTTTTCCAGTTTTTTAAGGCGGAGAAGTGACTTTTTGATGGTCGCGAAATTTGTGAGCATACCGCCGAGCCATCGGCTGTTGACATAAAACATACCGCACCGTTCGGCTTCTTTTTGAATTGCCTGCTGAGCCTGCTTTTTTGTCCCGACAAACAACACGTTTTTGCCTGCCGAGACGCTTTTTCTGACCGCTTCGTAGGCGTCTTTAATCGACTGAATAGTCTTTTGCAGATCAATGATATGGATGCCATTTCTTTCGGCGAAGATATACTTCTTCATCCGCGGGTCCCAGCGTTTTACCTGGTGACCAAAATGCACCCCCGATTCTAGCAGGCTTTTCATGGTAACTACAGCCATGTTTTCCTCCCGCGCCGCTCCAGATCACGTTTCCACATATTATGACGGCCCTCCGGCTTTGAAACCGGGTTAAGGGGCATCGTTCATTGGAAATTGCGTCATGCCGGCGCCTTCCCTGTATCTCGCCCTCCAAAAGGAAGGTGGAAAATAACAGAAACGCCCGTTAAGCAGGCGATATCTGCCGAAAACCGTCCGGCTGCCTTCCCGCGTTAAACGCGCTGGACGCCGGCAAATTCCCGATATTAACGGGTAGGTTCTCCGTCCGGTATTCCGTAAGGATACCCATTTTCCCGAAGCATGGCATAAAATTCATGCATTGGCAAGCCTACAATGGAGCTATACGATCCCGTGATACGGGAAACAAAGCAGGAAGCCAGTCCCTGTATCTTATAGGCCCCCGCAACGCCCTGCCATTCCCCGGTATTGAGGTACCACTCAATTTCGGCATCCGAGATGGGACTGAAGGTTACGGTACTGACCACGGAGCGGCAGTCAATTGATTTTTCCCTGCCGTTAAAAAGGGCCACCGCAGTAACCACTTCGTGATCCCGGTCCTGGAAAATATTCAGCATATTTTTAGCGTCTTCCCTGGACGAAGGCTTCCCAAAAATTTTCCCGTCTATGGAAATGGCAGTATCGGCCCCGCATATCCATGCCGGCATCCGCCCGCGGAGGAGTTCGATGATATTTTTGACTTTCCGCACCGCCAACTCCTCGGTTATTTTCCGGGGGATCAAATCCATATTATAGTCTTCATCAATGCGGGAGGGCATAATGTTAAAAGGCAGCCCCATTAGCCGAAAATATTCCTGCCTTTGCAGCGAACCGGACGCCAATATAATAGATTCCATCGCAATTCTCTCTTTTTGGACTTAGAATCTGGGAAAGATGCTTAATCAGCATACCCAGCCCCATGTCTCCGTCTACAGCTTTCTAACGGTGATCATTGATCTTTCTGGTAATTCGGTCAAGACGCACGGCTCCGCCGGCTGTTTGCGGAGATCTACAGCCTCACAAGAGCGCGCGAGGCGTTTCTTTGTTACTGCGTCATCAGCGCCAGCGCTGACTGTATCCATTCCGCTGTTTCCGCGGGATAGTAAGACTGGACGGCTAGAAATTCAAAGAGGGCTTCCCTATATGACCCGGTAAAGTAATGTGCCTGGGCAAGATAAAACCGGGCCCTGTTTTCAGGGGCGGCGCTGCGGGGCAGAGAAAGGTAACGGGTCAACTCTTCCTTGCATAAGGTCCAGTTTCTGCTTCTGAAGGAGCCTTGTGCAATGGTACGGAGGGTATGTTCCTCCCCGCCTGCGGGAGGCGCTAGGTCCTGGTCAAAGACGCGGGGCGTTTTTTCAGGAACCGCAGGTTCTACCCGCCTCATAAGACTGTTTACGGCCTGGGCCGCTTCGGAGCTTAGCGGCGTCTGGACGGGAGCGTCTCCGTAAGCGCTTCCAGGGGAGACCGCATTTACCGAGATGAGGGGAAGGGGAATAGATCTGAGTCCCGGAGAATCTCCCAGGCCGATCCTGGAGCCGGAAGGAATCTCCACGGCCCTTACGGTGGCATTGTAGCCGGGATAAATTCCCACGGCGCCGGAGCTTAATTCATCTTCGCCTATAACAGCGTAGTAATACGGGATGCCGGGAACAGGGTAATCCATATAGGGGGATAAGATTTCATCTTCAACAAGCACCGCGCTTAGAAGGTCTCGGGTTTGGACGATGGGACTGACGCTCCGGTAAAGCAGGGAATTTCTCACCGGGGAGCTTAACCGGAAGGAGACGAGAATCCCGTCGCCCCGGACCGAGGCTTCCAAGCCGGTAATCCTGGAGGCCGTATCCTGGCGCTGGACCGGACGGGGGCTTTCACTGAGGATCACATCAACCTTAACGGTTATGGCATTGCTATATGGCATAAAAACCTCGTAAGTCTGGCCGCTTTCGTCGCTGGCGGTTATAAAATAATGCCAGTCTCCGGCCTCCGAAATCTCGTCTATATAGGACTGCGCCCCGTAAGGCACTTCCGTAGAGGAGAGAAGGTAATAGGGATTGCCGCCGTTAAAAGGCGTTTTAGAACGGTAAATAAATACCGGTCCCCGCACGTGAAGGGAGTCCTCCCAACTCAGGCGGATCAGATTGTTCCTCACTTCGCCCCGGAGCTTGGAAACAAAGGGCGCAAACACCGATGTTCCGTTCATGGTCTGGGCATAGCCCGGAAGCCACGGACAGAACGCCAGAAGGGAGGCTAAAAAAATCACCGGCCCCCATGGGGGCATTTTTATTTCTGTCGGCATAAAACAGCGCGAAAACCCGCAATCAATGCAGGATGGCGCTTAGAGCATAGGGGCAATAAAGCTAAAAATCAAGCCGGCCGGGCGGGCGTCCGAAAGCGGTCTTAAACATCGAATAAATTTACGCAAATTTATTTGCTTTAAACTTGCGTATTTTTGCATAAGGAATTATCGTATTCACTATGAAGCATAAAAAAAATTATGGACCCCTGTGCGTTTTTATGCGTATGGGTTTATTGATAGAAGCGCTTATTTTTGGTCTGCCTTGTGTTTCGGTCTTTTCTCAAGAAATCGAGACCGGCGAGGCTTCGAGCGCGGCTCTTTCTCCTATTGAGGCGGAGAACGGAGACGCGGTTATTCCCGATGTAGTGCGCCGGCCCGCGAGAGGGGAAGACCCCCGCTATCCCCGGGACGCGGTTATCGGAGAATTGGGACGGGGTCTGGCTCAGGCTTCGGCTTATGGCTTTGCCAGGGAGCTGCTGTCGGCTTTTCTGGGCGGGACTACGGATCAGACGGCTTTAGCCGGCGTGAACGCCGCGCTTAAGGAAGAGATTAACGGAACTTTGCAAGAGATAGATGCGGGGAAATACCGCATAGGCGGAGGCCGCGAAGAAGACGACGGGGCCACATCCTTCCTTTTCCGGTTTATTGGCCGGGAGAAGGGCGCGGCGGGAGAGCTTTATCTGCGCCGGGAAGAGGAATCGTGGCAGCTAGACGATATTATCCTTGAGGAGCCCCGGGACAACTTGAGCGCCGGCGAAGCCTATCCCTATGACTTCACCCCGTACGAGCGGTTTTTCTGAATAATAGTTTCAGCCCCATGACTTGAAGTCCCCACTGCAAGACCGGCGCGGTCTTTCAGGTTTGTGCGGCGTCCCTATTCCCCTGGAAATATTTAAAGTGGCTACTCCTATCAAACGCATCGAGAAGGATTTCCTTCTCAAAGTTGTATATGACGAACAAATTCCGGTTAAATACATGAAAAACCGGACCGAATATACCTTGACGCTGGAAAAACCGGTAAAAGAGCGGATTAATCTCAAAGCAGGCCGGCTCATTCCCGGACTTAGGCCCGGGCGGAAGATGAATCTAATGTTTAACTTCCGGGGCCGGATGATCTCCTTTTCCATAACGATTCAATCTTTCCTGAGCGGGCGCATTCAGGCCGAGGCGCCGGAATTCCTCTATAGGGACCTGAGGCGCTCGTATCTGCGGGTTCAAGGCCCCCGAGACATTAGGGCCCAGTTCCTTTTTTCAGGCGAACGTTATTCTTTGGACTACCCCAAAATACATAGTGACGAGGGGGAAATTGAGCCGCGCTTTCAGGAATACGTAAAGAATGACGACCTCAAGAACCTGGACGGTCTTATCGCGCAGTTCTCAAGATGGATCGAAGATTATTCAAGCGGACGGCAGCTCATCCTCTTCGGGAATCTGCGTCCCTCTTCCCTTGAAGAATGCCTGATCTCGGAAACCGGAAAAGCCGTCTATCTGCCTTCCACACTTGGGTCCTTCCCAAAAAACGATCCTTATCCCGAAAAACTGCTCATTACGGAAGATATATTCCTCCGCTGCATTGAAAGCTCGAGCGCGGATTTCGCGGATCCCCAAGACGCGGCGGTCAGGTTTATCCGGGCCAAATTCGACTCAGGCATTTTCTCCGACGCCTGGGTGCCCATACAATTTTATCAATACATAATCGGATACATACATATCTGGATTAATGAGCTTGGGAGGCCGCCTTTCAGCTATGATGTTATTGCCGGAGTTTTCCAGTTTGCCGGCGTTTTGTCGTTTTCCATGAAGGAAAGCGGCTGTTTTGAATCCGGGCGCATAAAAAATACGCCCTTTGAGGGCAAGATTATTGACATCAGCGTTTCGGGCCTCCTCTTTGCCTATCCTCTTTCGGCAATATCGGAGGCTTTGGCCCCGGGAAGCGAGCTTTCGGTAACGGTTAAAACCCCAGTCCGCTCTATTTCCGCCCGGGCCCGGGTTGTCAGGCGGTATAAAGATAATATTCAGGGCTACTTTGGCTGCCGCTTTTTAGACATGAGGCCGGAAGATACCCGTTTCTTTTTTGAATTCATCTATGGCCGGCCTTTCACCGATGCCGAAGCTATGTTTCTGACGGGCTGCGTCTAGTGCAATCTGCGAAGCAGACTGCACTTGTTCTTAGGGTCTGTCCCCTGCAACCGCTGCGCGGTTCGTAGAACCGATGGTTGCTTGGAGTTTTTTGACCCGTTGTAACTGTGGATATCATAGGCGGCAAAAAACTCCCCGCATTGCTTCTCCGGGCTGGTTCTACGGGCGGGGTCTAAGTCCCCGGGGGACCCGGACCTAGTCCCCGAGGGGTCCAAGCCTGCAAGCCGCAGGCTTGGACCCCACAGGGATTTCCAGAGATGCCCTTAATTCAAAACAATGTCTCGGAATACTACAAATTTTTTCTGAAAAAAAACGATTTTTTTCGCAATCTGTGCTAGGATAGCCTTCTGGAGAGTATATCCGCTTATGAAAAAATTTACGTCACCCCGCGGCGTTCTGTTTTTTTTGCCTGAGGCGCTCATCTTTATTGTCCGTACTGCCGCCAAGCATACCCTGTTCACTATGTCCCGCGGGGCAATGCCCGGGGTGGTTATGACATTCGGTCTCCGCGTCCGGCGTTTTATCAAAACCAAACGGCAGGCCCTTTTGGGGACCTTTATTTCAGGTTTAACCGTCACTGTGAATGATTACCTCGGAAACGCAGTTTCCGCCGGAAACGCGGAAGATTACGGATATGATCTGCCTGACCCCGGGCTTTATGATGAATACTTTGAAGACCCTCTGGGGGATCAGTTTTTTGTCCGTCACGGGAAAAACCGGGACAAACGGGTCATGTTTTCGGCCCACATGGACGGATCGGCTTTATCATCAAATATATCGAGGATGAGGGTTTTGCCCGTATCTTCCCCGTGGGCTGCCACGACGACCGGGGGGCGGTGAATCAGGACATGGTCTTTATTACCTCCACAGGAAAAAAGGCGTACGGCGTTACCGGATCAAAGCCCGCCCATATCATGACGGCGGAAGACCACGAGAAGGCCCTGAAGATCGAAGATCTCTTTGTGGATTTTGGGACCGGCAGCGCGGACGAGACCCGGAGCCTGGGAATAGAGATTGGGGACTACGGAACCTTCGCCCGGACCGGACGTTTTCTCAACGGCGGCAAATATTATTCCGGCAAGTCCGTAGATGACCGGGCGGGCCTCGCGGTCATGGTAGAAGTCCTGCGCCGGCTGCGGGGCCTTTCCATTGAACCAAGCGTCTGTATAGCCGGATCGGTACAGGAAGAAGTGGGGATGCGGGCAGGCGGTCCCATCGCCAGCCGCTGGAAACCGGAACTGATGTTTGCGGTAGACGGCGCTCTGACTGGCGGTACTCCGGGGATTGAGTACCGTCAGTGTTCCGCGAAAATGGGGGGGCGGATTCGCGGTTAAATTCTACGACTGGGAAACGATATTGACCACCGGCAACAATGTTCCCCGGAAACTGACTAACCACATGATAGCCCTGGCAAAAAAGCACGGCATCCCCTTTCAGCGGGAAGCGATCATGGGGGGCGGTACCGATGCATGGTCCGACAGCCTGGCGGGAGAAGGCGTTCTTGCGGGGGGATCAGTATCCCTATGCGCTATATTCATACCGCTGTGGGAACGGTACACCTGGACGATCTGGAGAGCTGTGTCAACTATATCGTTAAATATTTACAGGACTATGTGAGTTTATAAAAAATTGCAGCGAAACGGAAAATGGCGGCGCGGCTTTTAAGGGGACTTAAAAATGCAGGAAAAGTTTTTTTATAGTAATGTACCCATGTCTCCGGGCAATAAGATATATCTGAATCGTCCTCAAATAGACAGCCTGATGGAAAAGGCGATACAAAAACCAGTGCTTATCGTTTGCGCCGGCGCAGGATACGGAAAAACCCAGGCGGTCTATTCATTTGTCCGCAAATATCCTGCTCTGACCGGATGGATGCAGATTTCAGAGCGGGACAATATCGGCGAGCGCTTTTGGGAAAATTTTACCGCCGGGATTTCCGGCGGCAACAAAAAGGCGGCGGAGCGGCTTTCGGTTATCAATTTTCCTGAAACGGAACGGGAATTTGAACGCTATCTGATCATTCCCCGGGAGGAAACCAAAGCCGGTAAAAAATATATTATTGTTTACGATGATTTTCATCTTCTTCACGATAAAGCGGTTTTGCGTTTTCTTGAGCGTTCCATTAACGCTCCTTTTTCTAATATCACTTCCATTCTTATATCACGGACTGAACCCGCCATAGATCTTGAGCAGCTCATTTCCAAAGGGCTTGTGGGAAGGATTACCGAGGATAATCTCCGGTTTAGCCGTAAAGAAATAGCTGAATATTTCCGCATCCAAAATATCAACCTTTCATCTAAAACCATTTCTTCAATTTATAACGATACCGAGGGCTGGGCTTTTGCAATACATTTAGCGGGACTTTCTCTCAAAAATGCGGATTCAGGCGCGGTTTATGCAAACTTAGCTCTACGATCCAATATTTTCAAACTGATTGCCAGTGAGATTATGACGCCTCTGCCGCTTCCTGTGCAGCGCTTTCTTATTAAATTGTCCCTTATAGAGCATCTGACTCCAGATCTGCTGGAAGAACTTACGGAGGACCCTTCAATTATAAAACAGATGAAAAAGATGGATTCTTTTATCCGCTTTGATACATATCATAACGCCTACCATATACACCATCTCTTTCTCGACTACCTCAAATGCAGGCAGGATGAATTGACGGCGGATGAAAAAAAAGAACTGTGGCGCAAAACCGCCCTATGGTGCGCCGCGAATAATAAAAAAGTGGACGCTTTAAGTTACTACGAAAAGGCGGAAAATTATGAGCGGCTCATCGGCGTAGTTGAGGCCATGCCGCCGATACTGCCGAACCGGACTGCCAGGATGCTGCTGGAAATTATGGAACGGGCGCCTGAAAAAATATATGACCAAATTGCCACGGCGCAGATAATAAGGACAGGACTTTACCTGACTCTTGAGATGTTCGATAAATCCAGGGAAGAATTAGCCAAGGTTATCGGCAGACTGGAAGCCCGGCCACCTTCCCCCGCTGTTTACCGGACTCTGACGGGTTGTTACAATAACCTGGGTTTTATCGGCATGATCACAAGTTCCTATACCCGCGACTACGATTACATTCATTATTTTGAAAAAGCGCGAAAATGTTACGAGTTTAACAAGTTTGAAACCCTGCCGCCCATAACAATGATGCCTCTGAGCTCTTATCTCTGCCGTGTAACCTGTGAGGAGCAGGGGGAAATGGAACGGTATATAGATGCCATAAGCAAAGTGGTTCCATACGTGTCGGTTACCTTTGGAGGCAGCGCCTTGGGGATGGATGAATTGTGCCGGGGAGAGCTGTCTTTTTTTAGGGGTAAGATGGCAGAGGCGGAGCAATTCGTTCTCAGCGCCCTTGAAAATGCCCGGCGGGGAAATCAGTATGACACTGAAAACAGGGCGCTCTTTTATCTTCTGCGGATATATCTCGCCCAGGGGAATTATGAGGCCGTTCAGGACACCATCAAGCACATGGATTCGCAGCTCAATGAACAATATTATCTTACTCGCTTTACAAATTATGATATTGTCACCGGGTGGTACTACACTCACATCGGGCAGACGGACAGGCTTGCCCTCTGGCTAAAAGACGATTTTGAGGAAAGCGACTTTAATTCAATAGTTTACGGTCTGGAAATTTTGGTCAAAGCAAAATATCATTTTGCCGAAAAACGGTATTCTGCGGTTCTTTCGGTTTTAAAAACTTGGGAAACAAGAAGCAGCCGCTGGTCTTTTCTTCTGGGAAAAATCGAGGGAAAGGCGCTGGAAGCGGTATGCCGTTACCAGCTTAAAAATAAAGAGGATGCTTTTGCCGCTCTGGAACAAGCCTGCCGCCTGGCCCAATCAAACGCAATCACCATGCCCTTTACGGAATTGGGGAAGAATATGCGGGCGCTGGCGGAAGCCGCGCTGAAGGCTGGGACAACGACAATGCCCCGGAACTGGCTGGAAAAGGTCCGCCGGAGTGCTGCAAGTTACGCGAAAAAGCTCTTTGCGGCGGCGGAGCAATACCGGCCCGCGATTTCTCATAAGAAAAAATTAGATTCCGGGGCAAATTTATCCCCCCGGGAAATGGAAGTCCTTACGGGTCTGTCTCAGGGAATGACACGGGAAGAAATCGCCAGCGCATTTTCACTGTCGGTGAATACGGTTAAAAGCGTTATTCGCAGTATATACAACAAGCTGGGAGCGCTTAATAAGGCCGATGCAGTGAGGATTGCGGCAGCAAAAGGAATTACCTGAAACCAAAATAAAAAACAGTAAAACAGGTTGTTGAACAAGTCCAATATAAAACATTATGGATAAAAGGATATTGAAATGAATTATTTGTATATAATTATTGGCGGAGGAATTGGGGCGTTATTACGGCATTTATCAACCCAGTTTATAAATCGATCCGTAAATACTAAATTTTCTTTAGGGACTCTTTTTGTTAATTGCATAGGGGCATTATTGATTGGTTTTTTGATAAATTTTTTTGATATATTTTCAATAAATAACAAATGGAAATTATTGATAATAACGGGTTTTCTGGGAGGTTATACAACTTTTTCAACATATTCATTAGAAACGGCGCAATATTTTATAAATGGAAATATCAAATGCGCTCTTGTGAATATATTATTGAATAACATTTTGTGTATATTATTCGTATTAATGGGAACATGGCTGAATAAAATATTATTCACAAAATAAAAGGATAAATAATTGTTCAGAAAATTAAAAGAAAAAGCGAAAGAAATAACTCAAAATATACCGGTATTGTATATAGCATATAAACGGAAAGATGTTCCTGTAATTGCAAAAATAATAATCATAGCTGCAATAATTTATGGGTTATCGCCGATAGATTTAATTCCCGATTTTATACCGGTATTAGGTTATTTTGACGATTTAATAATATTGCCACTATTAATATATTTATCAATCAACCAACCCCGCCGCAGATCTCAAACCTTCAGTTTGGCGGGGTATGGTTGTTCTCATAAGGTATTTATATTCGGGTTTAATACCGCGGAAACTTCGGAAACAAGTTTCAGAAGTTTCCGAAGGGAGCTTGCTCCCATATGACCGCCGCAGAGCCTCCCCCGCGCAAGCGGGTTCTGGAAACAAGTTTCCTTGGGTATTAAACCCTCAATACGAATAAAAAGAATAACGCACGGCGCATAACGTTCCGGCTGTTTACGACGTTTTGGCCCGCCCATAAAGCAATGCGCAGCATTGCGGCGGGCCAAAATGTGGCGGAGAAAAATCGCACAAAGGGCGTTAGCCCGACTGCGGTTTTTCGTAGCCCAAGCCGCCGTAGGCGGCGAAGCGTAAACAGACCTGTTATGTGCCGTTTTTTAACCCTGCCATTTGCCAACTGCCCGTCGCCATGGACGGCGACGGGCATACAATAAATTTTTATACTATTATTTAGAATAACATTAACCGTTGGCGACCTCTTTAACTTGTCTAATGGTAGCCCCTGAAAGTGAAGCAGGCTTTTCTGGTTTTGTTTCTTCAAGAAAAGTATAAGGCACTGTAGAAAATAAATCTGTAGCGAGTGAACCAAGTTTTTTACGGGTAACTTCTATTGCTTTTTCTGATCGATCAACACCAATCCATCTGCGGCCCAGTTCCTGGGCAGCAGCTATCGTTGTGCCTGACCCGCAAAAAAAGTCCATGACAATACTACCCTCGTTGGAGGAGGCGGAAATGATAGTTTTTAACAAATTGATGTTTTTTTCTGTGGGATATAATGGGTATTGATAGTCTTTAAACTCCCAAATATCCTGCATTTTTTTCCCCAGTTGTTCATCGGCATAGATTATTTTCCTAGGGTTCCCATTACTTGACCACTCTATTAGTCCTTGAGAATCCAACTCTTCTAATTCTCTAGGATCACAACGCCAATGTCTACCCTTTGGAGGTTTAAGTCCCTTGAATTCCTGACAAGTTGCGCCGTTCATCGTTTCACCGGGGGCGTGCAAGGGTATAGTTGTATAAGCTCTTCCGTTTTTGTCAATTTTTTTGAATAGTTTTGAGATGTCGTCCTCAGTAAATAGTTCCCGTGGGCCATTCCAAATAGGGGTTTTATTCTTTGAGTAAAATAAAACCATGTCTTTAATATTACCATAGGCTTTACGATCAAAATTTTTAGGGTTGCATTTTATACGTGTTATATCGTTCCGGAAATTTTCAATTCCGAAAACCTCATCCATGATTATTTTTACATAATGCCCAATCTTATAATCAATATGGAAATATATTGAGCCTACATCTGATAATAATTCACGGGCTAAAATAAGCCGTTCCCTAATAAATTCCAGATATTCATAACCGGATAAATTATCTGAATAAGCAATATCATCATTTTTAGAAAAACTAATGGTACTTACCCGGTCATTACCAATAGTAAAAGTTGTATTTGTTGAAAAAGGAGGATCGATGTAAATTAAGTCTATTTTATTTTTGAAGCCAAATTGTTTTCGCAAAGTCTGAAGCACATATAGATTATCGCCTTTTATTAGAAGATTATTATTTTCAATATCAAAGTCGTTTTTAACAGGAAGCGCTAACTGTGGTACATTATCCAAAATATCATTAACGGATTTTTTGCCGTCATAATATAATTCCATTATCGCATCTCCTAAAGTGAGTATAAGAATTCTCTTAATACAAGAGCACTAAATATGTTTTTTTCCGAATGGATAGTCGATAATTGGCGATACATTTTATTATTACTTGGTATTATAGAGAACACCGTTCAAAAATCTTCGTAATACCCATTTCATAAATTCTTCCACAAAGCCTGTCTATAGTATCAGGGTTTCTTTCCAATGCACCAGTATCCCGTTTCAAATATGCAACATAAGAGTCTTTTATTGGAAATAATTCTAATGACAAAAGACTTTTTATAAGATTTAAGTTGTCCCGCCTGTTGAAGTATTTTTCAATATTTTTCCATGTGTCTTTGTTTATTTCTCGGATACCTTCTGGGTTCATTGGGTATACTCGAAACAACTCATCCAAATAGTTACGTTGATTTGCAAACTGTATACTCAATTCTGCCCAGTAGTTCATTATTCACTCCCGTTTTTATCAGTTTACTATATTGAGGGCTTTTTGGCAATATCATTTAAGGAAAGAAAATAAAGTAAAATAGGTCAAAAAAGTCTACTTTTTTATCTCCTTTTGTATACTAATTTGCGAAGAAAATCCCCGCGCCAAGGATGGCGTGGTGCAACAACTAATCTGCGGGGTAAAAAAATGGCGCATAACAGGACTGTATATGCTCCGCCGCCAGTAAGCGGTTGGGCTACTAAAAATACAAGTCGATCTGCGCCTTTGTAGTATTTTTCTCCGCCGCATTTTTTTACGGGTGCAAAAAAATGTCATATAAACCCGGGGAGTTTTGGGAACCCTGCAATCAGGCAAAGCCTGATTGCTAAGGAGTTTTGCGAACTTTTGAACAGCGCGGCCCTTACGGGCCGCAGTGCAGCCGCTGGTTCGCAAAACTCCCCGCATTTTCCCCCGGGGTTTTCTCCGGGA
Source organism: Treponema sp. (assembly GCA_031288005.1). Next base: position 170 of record JAITSE010000024.1, on the reverse strand, counting down.
ATCAGCCCTTAGGACTATGGAGTTTTGGGAACCCTGCGGACCTGCGGTCCGCTTGGAGTTTTGCGGGTTGGACCAGAGCGGCCCTTGGGGGCCGCTTGAAAACCCCTTGGGGGCCGCAAAACTCCCCGCATTTCTCTACGGGGCTTCTCCCCAGGGCCGGTCCTCCGAGG
>JAITSE010000084.1 GCA_031288005.1 Treponema sp. | reverse complement strand
AATAAAAAATCCCCGCCCCAAGGGGCGGGGTATTTTAAGATTGTTGTTTGAAATCTTCTGTGAAATAGCAATTCATTGATATGCAATATCCATTATCTCTGTTTCATATGTTGGAGTTGTATCTTTTTAACCGCCCCAGAGGGGCGGGGTATTAAACCTCAAGGGAATAAAATCAATGCTATATGCCATACTTTACTTATTGGTATTTATTTTAATTTTTTAACTTAATTCATTGGAGTTGTTCGACAACTTCAGTTATTGAACAACTTCCGTTTAAAAAACAGCAAAATGCAGAGCATTTTGCGAGACTTGTTCAACAACCCGAATCTGATAAGGTTCAGTAAAATAGGTTGTTGAACAAGTCCAATGAATTAGCGGCAGACATTAGTCTGATTTCTCCGAGGAAACTCGCAGAAACTACGTTTCTGAGGGAACCCGATCGGGGTTTTCAAAGCTTCCATATATTGATGGATAAAAGTAAACAGAACATAATAAAACGATATGATTTCGATAACAGTTTTCAGTATAACGCGGCCAGAATCATTGCGCTGTGGTTGAGTTTTGAAGCGTCTCCTTTTATAATGGTAAACATGGAACAAAATCTGCTTACCGCCGAGGATGTGGCCCGGCAGCTTAGAATTAAAAAATATACTGTTTATGAGCTTATCAAGCGGGGGGAACTGCCTTCCTCCAGGGTGGGGAAGCAGGTCCGGGTTTCCCAGACGGATATTGAAAAGTATCTGGCCCAGGGTAAGACGGGACTGGGACAGGCAGCGCCAAGACCGCAAAACACCGAAGTGCCAGACCCAGGGACGCCTCAGATTCACCAGCTAATCATCAGCGGACAGGACAGATGCCTTGATCTGCTACTTGCAAAGATCTGCGGTGAAACCGGGCTTCCTGTGTTTCGTTCCTACATGGGCTGCTACAGCAGTCTCATCGCACTCTACCTGGGAAAGATAAGCATGACCGCTTCCCATCTCTGGGATGCCGAAACCGATACTTACAATTATCCGTATATACCCCGCCTCCTCCCTGGACTGCCCGTGGGTGTTCTGCGCCTGGCTGGACGTATGCAGGGTTTCTATGTGAAAAAAGGAAATCCCTTGGGTATCCATGACTGGAAGGACCTTGCCAGGCCGGAGCTTACGATGATAAACCGGGAGCGGGGCTGCGGAACCCGGATACTCCTGGACCAGAAACTTGCGGGCTTGAGCATAAGGGGTGGAGGCATAAGGGGATATAACCGGGAGTCGGCTTCTCACCTGAGCTGCGCCGGAATAGTCGCCAGGGGCGGGGCTGATTTGGGCTGTGGCTGCGAAGGCGGGGCGGCGAATATGGCCGGCATTGAATTTGTTCCCCTCCAGCCGGAATGGTACGATTTTGTGTTTCCCCTGGCGGGACGGGGCGGCCCCGCTGTGGAAGCTGTGTGCTCTTATGTGGGTTCAGGAGAATTCCGCCAGGACCTTGAAATAATGGGCGGCTATGATCTTTCCCAGACCGGAGAGTACAAGGAGTTTTAGCGGTCTGAGACCCTTGAGACCCGTCAGGGACACAGGGCCCGCAAGGCCCCTTGCATTTCGTTACTTTAGGCCATACTTTACGGCCCGGAGACCCATGACCCGCTCTGAAATCCCCAGGTTGGAGGCAGCCCGGGCAAGATTCCCTCTGGTTTTGCGTAGTTCGCCGGCGATTATACCTTTTTCCACGGATTCCAAAACACCCTTTAATGTCTGCCCTTTTTCAGCCCGGTCGGCCCGGTTTTCTTGAAGGCTTGGCGGCAGGTGGTAGCTGTAGATAGTCCCGTCGGTGGAGAGGATCACCGCCCGCTCGATACAGTTCTCCAGTTCACGCACGTTTCCAGGCCAGGAATAAGAATTCATAAGGCGTACAGCTTCGGGAGAAATACTGCGGATCGTTTTGCCGTTCCGGGCGGCTATTTTTTCCACAAAGTGATCCGCCAAGAGCATAATGTCGGTTTTCCTCTCCCGCAGCGGAGGGATCACCAGAGGGAATACGCTGAGGCGGTAGTAGAGGTCCTCCCTGAATTTTCCTTCATCGATAAGTTTCTGGAGGTCCCGGTTAGTGGCGGCGATTATTCTGATATCAACCTTTACCGTTTCGCTGCCCCCGATACGCTCGAATTCCCGCTCTTGGAGAACACGGAGCAGCTTTGTTTGGGAAGGAAGTGGAAGTTCGGCAATCTCGTCCAGGAAAATGGTTCCGTAGCCGGCCTGCTCAAAATAGCCCTTACGCTGGGCTGATGCGCCGGTAAAAGCCCCCTTTTCATGTCCGAAAAGGCTTGACTCGATCAGGGTCTCCGGGATGGCAGCGCAGTTTACCTTAATAAAGGGCTTGCCGGCCCGGTGAGAAGTATAGTGGACGGCCTGGGCAATGCGCTCCTTTCCAACGCCGCTTTCGCCGAGCAGGAGCACCGTCGCGTTAGTTCCGCTTACTTGCTCTATCCTAAGATAGAGGTCCAGCATAATTTTGGAATTGCCGATCACATAGGAAGCCGCCTTGTAACGGGTCTGCATCTCCATGCGAAGCTGCGCCCGGAGCCTGGAATTCTCGGCTTTAACGGCCTCCATCTCCTCGGTTCGTATCTGGTGGAGCCGCACTACCTGAAAAATCGATACGGCCGCGATTGTGAGGATTTGTACCTCGTAGTCAGGGTTTACCTGGGTATATGGAATATCAATGCCGATGGCGCCTATGACTTCGGCGTTTGCGCTAACCGGGACGCAGATAAAGGAAATATCCCTCGTCTCGGCTTCTTTCCGCGCTCCTGTACGGTTGAGGAAAAGAGGTTCATCGGCGATTCTCCTTATGACCACGGGGTTTCCGGTTTCGATGACCCTGCCTGTGATTCCTTCACCCATGGAGTAGCGGCCCTTGCTCCGCTGAGGGCTGTCCAGGCCCCACGCTTCGGCAATGGCGATTTCACCATTGTTCCGGTTTAGAATTGTAATCATCCCTCGGATAATGCCGAGCCGACCAGCAATTTTTGCCAAAACCAATTTGAGAATTGTTTCGATTTCCAGTTCAGGCTGCCCGGAGGAAAGGAGTCCAGAAATTTCATACAGCATTTCCAGCCCGTCCCGTTCCCTATCTTTCATGCTTCGTAAAGTTAGCAATTTTTACAAGCCCTGTTCAAGGCGTCTCTGGAAACCCGGCATGGAGTGAGATTTGCAAAGCAAATCCCTAAGGAGTTTCACTTCGTGAAACTAAAGGCAGCCTCAGCTTGCAGGTCTAAGATACCTGCATTATGGACAGGCTCTATATACTGTCCAAAGTGCCGGCAAAAACATAAAGGCGCTTTAGGATGGCCCGTATTTTTTTGGAATATTCCCGGTCCGCAGCCCAGGACCCGGCAAGACCGTCCAGGGTTGGGGCGGAACCGCTGCGGACGTAAAAAAAACGGGGATCCACCAAATCTTGACTGAGAGGCGCATCGGTGGCGTAGGCTTTAAGATGCTGGATGTGGGCCCTGGCGCCGATACGAGCAGAGGGGAAATGTTCCCCGGGCAGGCCCGGGCCTATGGAACCCAGCCCGCAGAAGTTATTCATCTCCGGGGTAACAAGGCCGCCGTAACGAAGAAAACCGGTTTCCAGGCACATTTGGGCAAAGGCTACATCGTGATTGATACCTTCCTGGGCCGACTCTTCGGTATAATAGAGAGCCAGGTCCTGAACAAAACCGGGATCAGCATCAGGGTTGGCGCTGAGGAGAAACAAAGCCAGCCCGTAAGAGGGGATGCGCCCTGTACCAAGAATCTGTTCCGGCGTAGAGGGAATCTCCGGGAGTTCAGGAGGCGGTTCATCCCGGCTGGGCAGGGCTTCGGGAGAGATCACGGCGAGTGTCTTAGTAATGGGACCGCTCGCGTCTGGAAGGGGTTCATCCGGCGAGATTTCCGGCGGCGCGGCGGTTTTCTCCACGATGGGACCGCTTGCACCGGAAAGGGGTTTATCCGGGATTTTTAGCGGCGTTTTTTGAACGAGCTTATCCAATGGGACTTCCGGGGGGGAGACGGCGGTCTCTTCCGCGGCGGGACCGCTTGCGTCGGGAGGTTCACCCTGAGTTTCGGGAGGCGTTTCCTGAGATATCTCATCCGGCGGGGCTTCAACGGGAAGTGTTGCGTTATCTGTAGTTTCAGGGCTGGCTTCCAGGACTATACCGGCGGGTTCTGTTCCTTCGGGCGTCCGCACCACCGGAGTGGAGGCGCAGGAATAAACAAGAAAAGCTGGGATGCTCACAGCCCACAGTCGGAAAATAGTACAGCGCATACTTATTTATCGGTTAATTTATTGTATCAACAAAACAGGTTTTTCCAAAATTTATAACCTGAGTTCCTAATTTTGGGAGAGACCTATAATTTTAATATATACCTTTAATTCCCGAAACAATTAACGTAGGCACCATCTAAATAAAAAAATACCAATAATCTCTCAAAAATAGCGGCATTCCGGTTTTTTCGAGCATTTCTTTCTGCCTTTGGATATTGACATTTGTTTTGTATTCGTAAGGAATAGCGTATATGGGGGCTTATCTATGTCAGAACCCAGAAAAATTTTGCTTAATACCCCGATGATTTTGGTGTTCATGTCAAGTCTGCTGTCTCTAAAAATGTATCCAAACAGCAACTGCATCCAAATCTACAAATTGACGCCGTATCTGCCTGATGTTTTGGCCTGGGACTATAGGTACTCCTGTCTCGCACTAAAAGTCTGCCGTGATATAGGCCTTCTTGATTGTCGTACACAGGCCTCGGCAAATATGCCGCTGCAAATATACCAATGTACATAAAATCCCGCGAAATGCGGCATTTACAGATGAGATGACAGCAGAAAAATTACTTTCAAAGCTACGGTCGACTACTCGCTTCCAGACAACAAACAGGATATTCGCTGATTTGACGGCAGATATAGAAGAAATATTTTTTATATTTGGATAAAAACAGTATTACGCTGTAGCAGCGTTTGTTGTAATATCACTTTCTTATCCTCATTTTCTATCCTGATGCCCGGCGTGGAACGAGAAAATAACCGACAGAAAGTGATTCTGTATACTCCCGACACTGCCGGTTGTTTAACATCAGTGTTAGTATCTATCCGTCTACGCTGATTCCTTGAGAAATTCATGATTTACACAAGAAAGTATAAGTTCCAAAACAAATGAATTATAAGGATGCTTCTTTGTGAGAGAAGCGCGGGGATGCCTAGCGATCCGCCGCGCTTCGTGTGTGAAGCCTAAAAACCGCTATCGAACATTGGACTTGTTCGGCGAAAACATCGGAAACTTCGTTTCCGCGTTTCCGACGAACAAGCCTCGCAAAATGCAGGGTCTAGGACCCGCCGTATTTTGCCGATTTTATAAGGAATTTGGCGAACCGATGGTTCGACGATAACTGAAGTTATCGAACAACTCTATTATATTCGCCGCCCCTGCTTCGTTGAATCTTTGGTCCACGGCTGCCGGGATCATGGCTCAGCCCCATTCCCAGCCTATAGTTATTTCGCCTTCTCCAGTATTGATGATTTCTGGAGCGCTGATCTTCCCGTCCTTGAAAATGATTACGTATATGTCATAATCACCGCCCGCGGACGGAACCGTTATGGTTTCCCGCTGATTTCCAGGCGCCGCCGTATTCAGAAGGAGGTAATCGGAATAAGCGGGAGGATATGTCCCTGCCGGCACTACGGCGTAAAACACTGACGCATCCCCGGAATACCCCTCGGTTATAAACGTTATATCAGGCGTACTTGAGTTCGACGGCCCCTTAAACGCTCCGTCCTTGACGATCAGATCGCCCTGTTTTGGATTTTGCGGGTCAGCCGCATCCGCCGTTACAACAAACTGCACGGCTCCGTTTCCGTTGGCCTTTCTCATGCCGGCGTTTCCGGCGTTGTTAAAAGCGGCAAAGTCCGTGCTGCTGTCCTGGGCCAGATCATTTACTCCGTTGCGGATGATCCATATAGGAATATTGCCCTGGTTCAGGCCAAAAACTGAATTTCCGGCCATGCTCCACGCCCCCTGCGAAGCCAGATTAAAAGGCGCGTACTCAAGCTTAAAGTTGACGGCTCCTGTGTTTCCTATGTTTTTCAGCCCCGATGTATAGGCGTATATAGACTTTCTGACTTCATTCGTCCGCATAGTTATATTTTCCCAGCTTGCGGCGCCTGCCTTGTCTATCAGCATAGTCTTTGCGCTGCGGAACTGTAGGTTTCCGGCTGTGGAATTTATCGCGTTTTGCGCTTTCAGCAATTCGCTTAAACCATTGCCGTTTGACCCGCCTTTAATGGTCCAGATAATTTCCCAGTTAATAGGCAGCAGGCTCAGGACTTTAGGTTTCCCGTTCTTTACATCAGGTTCCAGGCGGCGGGAAGAAGGCGCTATTGCCGTATTAAAAGAAACAAAGGCAGTGTCCACTATAACGGGCCACATACTTATCGATATTTTTCCGTCCCCGGTTACAGTCTGCTCCTTGAACCCGGCGGCCATAAGAGTCGGCGGGCGGTTATCTATATATACGTAGCCGCTCCCTGTTTCCGCCTGATAGTTCCGCTCCCAATGGCCCATGAGCAGCAGAAAATAATATTTCTGGCCAAAGGCTATGGAATCTATGTTGAGATTTGCTTCCGTCTGCGAGTCGTCTGTCCTGCGCTCCTCATCGTATCTGACAATGCCGCCTGATTCGTTTAACACGATGAGCTGGATAAAGTTACGGATGTCCCCTTTTATCCTGGCCTCGTCAGGACCGGCCACGGAGCGGCTTATTCCAGCATCTTTCCCTATCATTATGTCTACCGTAAAGGCGCCGGCAGCCTGATCTTCCTGTTTAAGGGAAGCCGCTGCGACAGGGTTGAAACATCCTGCCAAAACAAATGGCAGAAGACCGAAAAATAAAACGCTGAGCGTTTTTAAGATTTTCATAAAAAACTCCTTACAAATTTACCCCGGCGGGGCATAAAATAATTTTTTGTTTCTGAAACGAAATCTGTTGTAATCAAGCATGGAATAAAACTCATTTTCGGCGGCGACAAGTTTTCCGCCGCCTTGAGAGGATAAATGCAAAAGCCGCTTAAAAAGAATGAGGCGGAGCCGTTTGACGTGAAGAAACTGGCGCGGGCCAGCGCGGACATTCCGCTGTTTTTATAATTCCGCATAGTTTTTTAATACGTTCATAATGCGGGGCATTATGGACAGACTTTAATATTAGCTCAAAAAACAGGCGAACCAATAAATTCAGAAATGAATTTGAAAAACAGTAATGCTTTTTACCAGGAAACCGCGATTACTCCATCAACGCTGTATTTCAATATGCCGTCCTTGGAAACCATGATATCCGTTTCCGCTCCGGCTTCCAGTTCCGCCGCCCCGCCAGCTTCCAGGAGCCTGGCTTTTGTGAAGGGCGATGATCCGGTCCAGGGGCCGGGCCATGGGATCTTCACCGTGAGCATTTTTGATGAACGGGCCCGTATGCGCCGCCTGTCAAAGCCCGAACGCGCTGTTTGTTCCGCCGCGGCCTTCCAGTCTGTGAGCCAGGGATCCTCCCGCAGCTCCTTTGGAACAGCGGCGCTTGCCATGAGAAGCCGGAAGCGGGGCCAGTCGAAACGCTCAGGCCTTGAAGATGAGGAGAGGCCGGCGGCCTTGTATGCGGCGGCAAGGGCGCGGTAAAAATATGCTTCCGCTCCGGCTTCCCAACTCAGTGTGAGAGAGCCGCCTTCAACATCGAAGGGGGCAATGGCTCCCGCCGGACGCATTAAGCCTGGAGCAAGGCCGCGCTCAGGCCAGAAGGGGTAGGCCAGGACAGGGCTTGCCCATTCCGCGGGAAGCTCAAGCTCAGGCAGGGCGGGGCCAGGCCCCTGGGCTGAACAAAGGCGTCCATCGGGGCCGAACCATTCAACGCGCCAGACGGGCGGGCCGAGAAGGTCCTCCCAGGCCGGGGGCGGCGCGGGCAGGCTGAGCCTGAAGGAGCGGGGCAGGGCCGTGTCCCGGCAGGCAGTGAGGGTAAAGGCCAGGCTAAAGAATAAAACAGCCAGGCTGTCAGAAGGCCGTTTTGCCTTTAGCCTTGAGGCCGCTGTAAAAACCGTTTTTTGAAAACCATGCTCCAAGACTGGAAAAAGCGGCGCTGCTCTCATGCAATATTATATGGCTCGTATATGCGCCGCGCTTTAATTGCCGCTTGAGTTTTTTGTATGTTCTGGGAACCAAGAGACCCTGCGGGTCTCAGACCCGCAGGGTTTCCGGCCTGTAGAATGCTTTATTCCGCCTGTAGAATGCTTTGTCCGGCCTGCAGAATGCTTTATTCGGCCTGCAAAATTCTTTATTCGGCCTGCAAAATTCTTTATTCGGCCTGCAAAATTCTTTATTCGGCCTGCAGAATTCTTTATTCGGCCTGCAAAATTCTTTATTCGGCCTGCAGAATTCTTTGTCCGGCCTG
>JAITSE010000077.1 GCA_031288005.1 Treponema sp. | reverse complement strand
GGCATCCTACACTGTTGAAAGCCAGACCATTACCCTGGCGGCTCCAGCCCGCGCCGGCTATACCTTCGGCGGCTGGTACGGCAACGCAAATCTCACCGGGAGCGCGGTTGCTTCGATACCCCAGAAAAGCACGGGGGATAAGAGCTTCTGGGCGAAGTGGACGCCCGCTTCCTACACGATTACATATAACTTGGACGGAGGGAGTCTCCCTGAGGAAGCCGTGAGCAGCTATATTTTTGGAACCGCCCTTACTCTGCCTGAGCCAACCAAGACAAACTATAGCTTCACCGGCTGGTTTGACACTGCTGACTTTAGCGGGGAGCAGGTCAGCACTATAGCCGCGGGCGCTGCTGGGGCTAAGAGCTTCTGGGCAAAATGGACGCCTGTCTACAGCGTAATATACAACGCCAACGGCGGGAGCGGCTCTGTCGCTTCAAGCATCCATGCCCTGAACGAGGAGAATGTCCTGGCCGCAAACGGCTTTACCCGGCCTGGCTATGTCTTTGCCGGGTGGAACACCCATCCTTACCGCGGCGTGAGTACTACGCTTTACCGGGCCGGGAGTGGCGTGTCAGACCTGGCAAGCAGCGCCGGCGAAGTGATAACGCTCTACGCCCGCTGGCTGCCTGTGGAGCAGACCATAGAGTTGGCGGACCCGCCTACAAGGGGCTGGGGACACAATGCCGCGGGCGCTCTCTTGTGGCAGTTCTTCCCGGAGCGGAAAGAATTCGTTGTCTTCGCCGGGCAGGACTATAAATCAAAAATAGATTCGACTGTGTACGTAACAGGCCGCACCACGGAAAACCGTATCCGCGTATTGCCAGGGAGGAGCATGAACACCTGGGCCGAGGTGCCAGACTACAGCATCAGCCAAGCCTATAGTTATATACAGTGGGAGGGGATTCCTGATAGCAGGGGAGAAGTCCCCGCCGGGGAGGCTGTTCCCGGCTATGTCGAGGGACAGATTATACCGAGGCCTGTGCTGCTCGGGCAGATATATAACGCGCATCAGATACGGATTGTATTCGTGAACGCAGAGATCGAAATACCGTCTGTTCAGGGAGAGAACTCCCGCAGCCCCCTGGACATAGGACCTTACCATACTTTTTGGAAAGATGGTTCCTGGGAGGGAGACTTTTACCAGAGCCTGGGCTGGGACCTTTTGAACGACCACGAAATAGACGCGGTCGTAGATTGTGAAGGGGAAAACAAACTCTATACTCCATCTTCGCCTGGAATTGCCCTGTGGGACTCCCGCGCACAGGGATATGCGTACGTCAATGAAATACCCTGGCAGCCTCACAGCAACAGTTGGACCAGTTGGAAAACCAAGAATAACCTTCCGCATTGGAAAGAATATGCGCGGAAGTGTGTCAACTTCGCGAAAAAATGGGGTTATCCTTATGACTACTCGCCGCAGGACGGCAGCATAGAAAACGGTCCGGGGGTCGTCGGGCATAGATTCCAGTCCTTTGGCTGGGGTCCGTCAGTCCTCGAAGTGGCGTTCCGCGGCGGCGGCAGCCTCGACGCTTCCGATGACGCCAACGGCGTTGTAGAACTCAGCGGCCTGTTTGAAATAATCCCGGCCAATGGGAACGCCTGGACGCGCAGGACGACAACGAAGTAAAGGGGGCCTGCGGCTCCCGTTTGGCCAGTAATGCCCGCCGCCCTCACGGGGTTTCTCCGTGGGAGCGCCGGGCTTTTTTGTTGGTCAGGGCCAAGAGGCAAGGAAGCTGACTAAAGCCCGGTGTGTGAGCAGTACGGCGCACGGCGCGTGATACGAGCGTATCAAGGCGTCTGCACCGCCCGGCGCAAAGTGTTTGCATTACGGCGCTAGGGAATCAAATAAGGCCGCTATAGAACTCTATAAGGCCGCTATAGAACTCTATAAGGGCGTTACAGAACTCTATAAGGCCGCACGGCGCGTGATACGGACTGTTAAAAAGGCGGTTTAACAAGCGCGGAACTAGTTCCCGTAAATATGGGCGAATTCGTGGAGCAGTTCCAGGGCTTTTTTGTTGATCGGAAATTCGATATAACCTGAATCTTGTAATTTTGGGAAGTCGCATTTGACAAAATTATCTGGGAAATCTAAAATTATTTAATAGAGCTGTTCATCGGAAACTCGGAATATATTCCGCAGTTTTCGCGTTTCCGCAACTTCAGTTTTTAAAGAGGATCGAAGTTTTTCAAGCTTTCTTGAACTCGCCGGAAAAGCAGCCGGGCCTTGGTCTGATCTGTAAACACGCAATGCGTTAAGTAAAAAACAAATTAATGGAGATATGAAATGAGTAAACTGCTTAAAAACGCCGCTTCATTGCCGAACATTCCCTGGGAGAATCGTCCTTCAAAAAGCGATCCCAAAAGAGAAGTGTTGTGGCGGTATTCCGGGAATCCGATCATCCCGCGTGATCTGACTCCTCATTCCAACAGCATTTTTAACAGCGCGGTGGTCCCCTGCAAGGACGGTTTTGCGGGGGTGTTCCGCTGCGATGATACTTCCCGGCGCATGAACATTCATGCGGGCAGGAGTAAAGACGGCATAAACTGGACCATCGATGACGAGGTGATAGAGTTTATCAAGACCGATCCCGGCCTGCCGGATTCGGAATACAAGTACGATCCCCGGGTAGTGTTTGTGGAGGACCGCTGGTATATCATCTGGTGCAACGGCTACCATGGCCCATGCATCGGATTGGGTTACACCTTTGACTTTGAGAAATTTTATCAGATGGAAAATCCTCTGATGTTTTTCAACCGGAACGGCGTCCTTTTTCCCCGCAAGATAGGCAGAAACTACGCGATGTTGAGCCGCCCCAGCGATTCGGGGCATACGCCTTTTGGGGACATTGTTTATTCCGAAAGTCCTGACCTCACTTTTTGGGGCAGGCACCGGCATGTGATGGCGCCGCTGGGCTCTGAAAGCGCCTGGCAGAGCACGAAGATAGGCGCGGGTCCCGCTCCCATAGAAACCACCGAAGGCTGGCTTCTCTTCTATCACGGCGTACTGACAAGCTGCAACGGATATGTCTACTCCTTCGGCGCGGCTCTGCTTGACCTTGATGAACCCTGGAAAGTCATTGCCCGCTCCCGGCCCTATCTGATTAACCCGAGGGAATCATACGAGTGTGCCGGCGATGTGCCGAATGTTACTTTTCCCTGCGCCTGTCTTGTGGACGGCGATACGGGGAGGCTTGCAATCTACTACGGCTGCGCGGATACCGTAACCGGCCTCATTTTTGGCCGGGTAGAAGAAGTGGTGAATTTTGTAAAATCGAACGCCGTGTAACGAGCGGCGGCAAAGGCGGACCGGGCGGCATCTTTTCCATACCGGTCCCTGCCGCGGAATATTGGACTTATCAACAAGCTGTTCTACTGAACCCTGTCCGGTTCGGATTATCGAACAAGGCTGCTTTTTAATTTACTTTTGTTGTTTCCCCTCAATCCTCTGCTTGAAATTTTAGGATTGCTTATTTTCCAGGCGATACGTTATATTAAAGGCATCTTGAGGAGCCTATATGCTCCATTGCTAAGGAGGCGGGGGAGCATTGAAAAAATTTGTTCATTATTGCCGGAAATCGGTATATATTGCCTCCGTCCTCTCCTGGGGTCGAAAGTTTCTTGAAAGGGTTTTTTCGGGGGGGCTATGAACAATCCGGAACCTTTACATCCGCCTCCAAGATCAATACAGAATATTGTCTTCGGCGCAATACTTGTCATACTTTTTATTCTTGTCTGCCGGCTTTTTGCGCCCTTTTTTACCGTCCTCCTCTGGTCCATTCTCTTCTATGTGCTGGCCGTACCCCTTTATCAGCGGCTAACCAAAAATATGGACTTTTCCACTCTTAGGGGAAAAATTTTTCAAAATATCCTGGCCGCGCTCTTTTCTTTGGGAACCATCATAATCATCCTTATTCCCCTGGCTTTTGTGGTTTTCCAGTTTTTCAGGCAGATAATGGAACTGATCCGGCAGGCCAGAGAATTTTTCATCTCTAAGCCCGGCACTGTTGACGACGCTCTCGAATATATCGCGGATCTGGCGGGAGATTTAACTTCCGGCATGATCCACATCCAGCCTGACGAGATACAGCGGCGCATAGTGATGATCCTCAGCGCCAGCCTTCAGCACCTGCTCCAGATAAGCAGCGCCGTGGCCAAGGATGTGGGATCCTTCATTCTGGGTATGGTTTTCATGATTTTTTGTCTTTTTTTCTATTACATAGACGGCTACTATCTTTCAAGACTTGTGCTTCACATCATCCCAATCAAAAAAGAGTACATCACCGCCCTGGTTGGAAAATTTAAAGAAATCACCCGGAACCTCTTTTTGGGTTACATCATGGTGGGCCTCGTGCAGGCCCTTGCGGCCTATATTGTCTTTACAATTTTTCAGGTCCGGGGCAGCCTGGTCTTTGCCGGCTTGGTTCTGATCTGTACCTTTATTCCTATGTTTGGCGCGGGCCTTGTGTGGTTCCCTCTGGGCCTGGCCCGCATACTGGGCGGGAACATCCCTGGCGGTATTGCCTTCCTGATTGTTTCCGGCCTTTTTATTTCAACTCTGGATAATTTTTTACGGCCGCTGTTTTTGCAGCACCGTATAAAACTTCATCCACTATTTATTTTTGTATCGATTCTGGGTGGAGTAACAGTTTTTGGCTTTAACGGCTTGGTTTTAGGCCCTATGCTGGTCATTCTGTTTCTGACAGTGCTGGACTTGTTTCTCACCGAGCATGATATAAACCTGAATTAGGAGTATCCATGAATGCGATTGTCACCGTGGTCGGAGCGGACAAGATCGGTATTATAGCCCGGATCAGCGCTTTTTTGGCCGAAAGGAATATCAATATTGAAGACATCAGCCAGACCATACTGTCGGGAAATTTTGTGATGATGATGATGGTGAATCTTTCCACAAGCGCCAAGCCGCTGGAAGAAATAAAAGAAGAGCTTTCCCAAATGGGCAAAGCCACGGGCGTTTCCATCAGCGTCATGCATGAGCAGGTTTTCAGCGCCATGCACCGTATCTAAACGCTTTTCTATTTATTCGATTAAGGCAGGCGTCATGCTGTTTACCCCCTTTGAAATCAAAGAAACCCTGGATATGTTTCTGCGGTATAATCTCGATATTAGGGCTATCACCCTGGGAGTGTCTCTTTTGGACTGCGCCGGCGCATCGGGAGTTGAGACCCGCCGGCGCATCAGGGAGAAGCTTTTACGGGTGGCCGGTTCCCTTGTCTCTGTGGGACGAGACATAGAGATTGAATACGGCGTCCCCATCATCAACAAGCGCATCTCCGTCACCCCCATAGCCCTGGTGGCGGGTTCCTCGGACGACCAGGACTACACTCCCTACGCGCAAACCCTGGACGAGGTTGCCCGGGAACTTGGCGTGGACTTTGTGGGCGGCTTTTCCGCCCTGGTCCAGAAGGGCTTTTCCCAAGGGGACATTCGCCTGGTGGATTCCATTCCCCACGCCCTGGCTGTTACCGGGCGGGTCTGCGCGTCGGTCAACGTGGCCAGCACGAAAAGCGGCGTCAACATGGATGCGGTCCGCCGCATGGGGGAGGTGATCAAGGCCGCCGCAAAAGAGACCGCCGGCAGGGACGGCCTGGGCTGCGCCAAGCTCGTGGTACTCTGCAATGCGCCGGAGGACAACCCCTTCATGGCCGGCGCTTTTCATGGGCCAGGGGAAGGGGAGAGTTGCCTTAACGTGGGGGTTTCAGGTCCGGGGGTGGTGAAGGCCGCCCTGGAATCCCACAAAACCGCCGCGTTTGACGAACTTGCGGACATCATTAAGAAGACCGCCTTTAAGATCACCCGCATGGGCCAGCTTGTGGGCATGGAAGCCGCCAGGCGTTTAGGCGTACCCTTCGGCATCCTGGACCTTTCCCTGGCCCCGACCCCGGCGGTGGGGGATTCGGTGGCCCGCATCCTGGAGGCTATGGGCCTTGAGGCCGCCGGGACCCACGGAACCACCGCGGCCCTGGCCATGCTTACGGACATGATCAAGAAGGGAGGCGTCATGGCTTCCACCCATGTGGGAGGGTTTTCCGGAGCCTTCATCCCGGTCTCCGAAGACGAGGGAATGGTACAGGCGGTTAAGACCGGGTCCATAAGCCTGGACAAGCTGGAAGCCATGACCTCGGTCTGCTCCGTCGGCCTGGACATGATAGCCCTGCCTGGGGATACACCGGCTTCCACGATTTCGGCCATCATTGCCGATGAAATGACCATAGGCATGGTGAACAACAAGACCACAGCCGTCCGGGTAATCCCTTCGCCGGGGAAGAAGGCCGGGGATTGGGTGGAATTCGGCGGTCTTTTGGGGGGCGCTCCGGTCATGGCGGTAAACCCCGCCGGGAGCGGTGATTTTATCGCCCGGGGCGGACGCATCCCCGCGCCTATTCATAGTTTTCGGAACTAGCGGCCCGGCAGCCTGAAATTGCCTTCCGGCTTTGCAAATTTTTTAAAGCCTAATATACTTATTATATACTGCCATGGGGCTGTGGATTTCTAAAAAATGAAGCGGCCTGAGGAGGCGCTAATGACTGACGGTGTTGTTTATATTGATACGGCGGACGGCCAAAAGCGGGTAATGAATAATGTCAATCTCTATTACAAACTGTTGAAAAAATTCAGAACCGAAAATAATCTGAATGAGCTTGCCGCTGCGCTGAATGCCGGGGATTATGAGAAGGCCCAGGCTGCGGCTCATACGATGAAGGGCCTTGCCGCAAATCTGTCTCTTCTCGAGCTCTACAAACAGTCGCAGGAGGCAGAAACCAGGATCAAAAGCAGGTCGCTAGAATCAGGCATCATAGAGGCTCTTTCCGCCTGTTTTACCGCAACCTTGGAAGCAATTGATAAAGTACTTGCTCAAGATGATTGAAAGCGGCGGCAAGCAGCCAACTGTCCTCGTGGTTGACGATGTTGAAGTGAACATCATGATCCTCGAGGAGATACTGAAAGACAATTATAATATCATTACTGCTGGAAACGGGGTCGAAGCGCTGAATGTTTTGCGGAAAGCCGATATTCTTCCAAAAATCATTCTCTTGGATATTTTCATGCCAGAGATGAACGGATATCAGATGCTGGAGGCCATCAAGGCCGATGACGCCCTTAAACGAATCCCCGTTATTTTTATCACCACCTCGGCTTCCGAAAGCGAAGCCCTTTCCGCTGGGGCGGTTGACTTTATTAGCAAGCCCTTCCTGCCGGAGATTGTTAAACTGCGGGTCAAAAATCAGATTGAGCTTAAAAGTTACAGTGACAGTCTGGAAGAAATGGTGGCGGAGAAAACCGCCGTGGCTACGGCTATTCTGGACAGCGCGCTCCAGGGCCTGGCCAATGTTATAGAGCATCGGGACCTCGAATCGGGGAGTCACGTCAACCGCACCCAGTTGTACTGCAAAGCTCTGATGGATTACCTTTTGGAATCTAATTCCATTTATGCCGGAGATCTTAGGGCCATGGAACCCGATGTTATCGTAAAGGCTATGGCCCTTCATGACGTCGGCAAGATAGCCATTCCAGACCGCATTCTTCTTAAACCAGGCAAACTTGAGCCGGAGGAATTCGAAATAATGAAAACCCACACCACCCGGGGCAAAGAAATCATCGGCGAACTGGGCAACGTAAACGATTCAATTTATCTCAAGCATTGTGAAGATATATGTTACAGCCACCACGAGCGCTTTGACGGCGCTGGTTATCCGCAGGGCCTCAAGGGTACGGATATTCCCCTTTCCGCGCGCATAGCTTCTCTGGCGGATGTTTATGACGCGCTGGTCTGCGCCAGGGTGTACAAGGCCGCCTTCCCATACGGCGAAGCCATACGCATCATTCAGGAAGGCAGGGGAACGCAATTCGACCCGGTTCTTACAGACGCGCTTGTTATGATTCAGGATAAATTCAAGGCCATTGCGGAACAAAATCAGAAGTAAAGCGTTGGAGGTGGCGGGAATCGAACCCGCGTCCTAATACGCGAAATACAAACGTCTACAGGTTTATCCGCGTTTTATGATTGTCGGGACAGGTTTTGCTGCGCGGCCTGCGGCCTGTCCGTATTCCGGGAAAATCTCATCGTATCCCGGTCCGGAACCCGGGAACGACCAGCCTTGATTGCGACGGAAATTCGGCCCCTCAAGGCGGCGGAGCCGGTTCCCGCGTTCCGCTGATTAAGCAGCGAGAGCGTAACTGTCGTAGTTGGCAGTTAATTGTTTGCAGAATCAGGAGGTCTGCACTCCACCTGCAGCCTGCACCCCGAACCGTACCAGTCGAAACCAGTGCACCCCCGGACAGTCTTTCTATTAATATACAGTTAAGCAGGCGGCCCCGTCTACTTCCTGAGACCTGCAACCCGCAGGGTTGCAGGTCTCAAAGGGACGCATGGGTTCTGACTTAAAACCCTAGGGTTCTGACTTAAAACCCTAGGGTTCTGACTTAAAACCCTAGGGTTCTGACTTAAAACCCTAGGGTTCTGACTTAAAACCCTAGGGTTCTGACTTA
>JAITSE010000015.1 GCA_031288005.1 Treponema sp. | reverse complement strand
ATCAGAGCCGCTCTGACATTTATCAGAGCCGCTCTGACATTTATCAGAGCCGCTCTGACATTTATCAGAGCCGCTCGGACATTTATCAGAGCCGCTCTGACAGTTATCAGAGCCGCTCTGACATTTATCAGAGCCGCTCTGACATGTATCAGAGCCGCTCTGACATTTATCAGAGCCGCGCTGACATTGTTCGGAGCCGCGCTGACGTTTATGATTGTATCACAATTAAACATACGCGGCCCGTTTACGGGCACGCACCGCTCTCACTTAAACCTGAGCCGTGCAATCCGGCGGAGCTGAGACCGTGGACCCTTTGAGACATGAGACCGGAGACCGTGGAACCAGTGCGGGGAGTTTTTTGACCCTTCAGGGTCAAAAAACTCCAAGCGACCCGCGCAGCGGGTCGCAGGGCCGCAGGCCTGCTATTCACTAATCAGGCCTTTCGATTATTATACAGGCATGACGCCAAAGCAATTCACGGTTCTGGATCTCATAGATATAGACCTGAAGGAACACAACTCCCTTAACCTTCATTGCATGGGCGGGCGCAAGGGCTTGGCAAGAAAGATAGATATTCCTGACCTGAACCGGCCCGGATTGGCTTTGTCCGGCTTTTATGATTCCTTTGCATCCCAGCGTATACAGCTTTTTGGGCGCGGGGAAGTCGCATATCTTATGAAGCTGAGCGCCGACGGCAGCCTTGAAACTGTCAAGCAAATGTTCACATACCCTATCCCCTGCTGCATTTTTACACACAACCTTACGCCCAACCGGGCCTTCTTTGAAGAAGCTGAAAGCGCTCAGTGTCCCGTACTCCAAACCGACCTTGGAACAGCGGAATTTTCCACCCGAATCATGCGTATCCTGTCTGACATCTTCGCGCCGCAAAAGAGTATGCATGGAGTGCTGGTGGAGGTTTACGGCGTGGGCGTCCTTATTCTGGGAGATTCCGGCGTGGGAAAGAGCGAAAACGCCCTTGAACTTATTGAGCGGGGCCACAGGCTCGTGGCGGATGACGTTGTGGAAATACGCTGCGTAAATGGCAATGTCCTTATGGGCGCGGGGGCCAACAAAATAATAGGCCACCACATGGAAATCCGGGGGCTGGGAATAATCAACGTTACCCATCTCTTCGGGGTCGGCGCCATCCGGGATCGAAAGCAGCTGCAGCTTGTAGTGGTCCTGGAAGAATGGGATTCCTCAAAGAGTTATGACCGCCTGGGGATAGAAGAAAAGGTTATGGAAATCCTGGGGGTGAGCATCCCAAAACTGGAGATTCCTGTAAAGCCCGGACGTAATATTCCCATTATCATAGAGACAGCGGCCATGAACGAGCGGCTGAAAAAAATGGGCTACAATTCGGCAAGGGAATTCAACCGGAACATACTCAAGTGGATAGAAAGCGATGCTGTCCGCTCGGTTTATTTCGGACAGGATGATATAATTTGAAATAATTTCAGGGGAAACCTTAAGGAGAAAAAATTTATGATAGAAAAAATAGTTACCATACAAAACCGCGCCGGCATACACGCCCGTCCGGCTGCGCTTCTGGTACAAAGCACAAAAAATTTTAAGTGCAATATATATTTTGAAAAAGACGACGACCGGATCAACGGCAAGTCCATCATGGGTATCATTACCCTGGGGGCGGCTTACGGCGCGGAAATCAAGATCGCTGCGGAAGGACCGGACGAAGAGGCGGCAATAAACGCGCTGGTAAAACTGTTTGATTCCAAATTTGAAGAGGAATAAGGTAAACAAACCGGAAAACTGTGAAGACCGTCAAAATTCGCCCAAAATATTTTTTTATCAGTGTCAGGGGGCTTATCCTTATGTACCTCCTGCTTTGTATTCTGTCGGTTTTTTTTTCACGAAACTTTCTGGGCGGGCTCCTGTGGGATGGCTCCGTCCCAGGCGCTCTGTCCGTCGTCGTTTTTTTTACTGTCCCCGCAGCGCTCCTTGTTTTTTTGGGCGTTTCGGCTGTAAATCTGATCCGGGAATCTATCTCCCGCAAGGCCGGGAGTAAGTTCCAGACCCGCCTCTTCGTCTATTTTATCGTTACCGTAATCTTCGCCGCCGTTCCGGTAACCGTAATAACGACCCAATCACTGTACGAGTTTCTCCGCTTTTGGCGTACAGTTCGGATCGAAGAGGCATTGACCGACGCCCAAGATTTTATCATGGACTCCTATTCTTCCCGCCTGGAGCAGTTCAAAAAAAAAATAGAGAGCGCGAATTTTGATGCGGTTATGAGACTGGCATCTGTGCAGGCCGAAGGCGGGAAAGATTCCCTGGCCCTGGCAGAGGAAGAAATGGCCGCGCTGGGGATAATCGGGGTGCAGGACTTTCAGCCTGGCGGGGACGGGGTCTGGCTCAGCGGCGCTTTTGTGGGAAACCGCCGCATGGAATTGGACGCTCCGCCTGGAACCATCGAAGGGTTCATTTCCAGGCAAATGCCCCGGGATATAGACACCGTGCGGTACATTATTAGATCCCGTACCGGACTTATCCGGGTGATAAGCTGCGACATAGGCGCCGGGTTTGACGCGTCGGTAGAAAACATAAAAAGTGAAAAGGTCAAATTCGAGATCCTTGATTCAATTAGTATCAATCTCATATCTCTTTTGGGGTTCTTTTACGGGGTGTTTTTTCTTCCTGCCGTACTCTTGACGATGATTATCGCCATCTCCTTTACCCGGCGGGTATCCCAGCCTCTAGTGGAACTCACCGAAGCGACCCGGCAGGTGGCTGAAGGGGATTTTTCCATTCAAATAATGGTCCGTCCCAAAGATGAATTGGGGGTCCTCATCCGATCCTTCAACGCCATGGTTAGGGACCTGGAAAAAAGCCGGGAATCCCGGCTTCAGGCGGAAAAAGTTTCCATTTGGCAGAGCCTGGCCCAGCAGCTTGCCCACGAAATCAAGAATCCTCTGACCCCAATCAAACTATCGGCGGACCGGGTCCTCAGACGCTGGCGTACAGATCCGGATCGCCTGGGAGAAATTTTGGAAACATCTATGCTGTCGATCATCCAGGAAGTCGAGGGACTTTCCGGCCTGCTCACGGAATTCCGAACCCTTTCCCGGCCCATAGAGCCGGCCAAAACCTGGATCCCTTTGAAAGAGGCCGTCGAAGAGGCCATTATTCCATACCGCAGTTCCCACCCCGGCGTCGAATTTGACACCCGGTATATTCAGGATGATATTTCTGTTAGGATGGATCAGCGTCATATCAGCCAAGTCATAACCAATCTCCTCATCAACGGAATTGACGCGATGGATGGAGAGGGCCGGATTGAAATCAGGACCGATCTTGTAAAAAAGCGGAGAGGCCGCCGCTATTGCAGATTGAGTGTTCGGGATTCCGGTAAAGGGATTTCCCGGCAAGACTACGGGAAGGTTTTTGTCCCCTATTTTACCACAAAAGAGTCGGGTACCGGCCTGGGACTTACCATTGTGGAACGGATCATTCACGAACACGACGGCGCTATTTGGTTTAATTCGAAGGAAGGGGCGGGGACTACATTTTTTATTGATTTCCCCCTGGACAGCGCCATTCCGGTTTCCAAACCGGATGCGGAAGATGGAACAAAGCAGTCATGACTAAAATTCTTATCATCGATGATGAACCGGGCATACGGCGGACCCTCGCATCTATTCTTGAAGATGAAGACTACCAAGTTTTTACTGCCGGTGACGCATTGACAGGCATAAACATTCTTGAAAAAGAGCCGGTAAACCTGATCTTTCTTGACGTGCTTCTGCCTAACATGGGAGGACTCGAAGCCCTGGAACGGATAAAAAAAGAACGGCCCAACATAGAAGTAACGGTCATCTCAGGTCATGCAAATGTGGATATGGCGGTACGGGCCGTCAAGCTTGGCGCCTTTGATTTTCTGGAAAAGCCCTTGTCGCTGGACAAAGTTCTGACAGTCTGCCGCAATGCGCTGGCTATACAAAAACTGCGGGAAGAAAACATAGGGCTAAAAAAAAACACCCTGCGGAGAGATGAAATCATCGGGGAAAGCCCGGCCATAGAAAATGTCCGGGAATTAATACGCCAGGCCGCAGCCTCAGACGCCCGTATTCTTATAAGCGGAGAGAACGGAACCGGCAAAGAACTTGCGGCCAGGGCCATACACAGACTTTCCAGCAGGGTTGAATGTCCATTTGTGGAGGTAAACTGCGCGGCCATTCCAGATACGCTCATAGAAAGCGAGCTTTTCGGCCACGAAAAAGGAGCCTTTACAGATGCGGTTTCCCGCCGCCGCGGGCGCTTCGAAATGGCCGGCGGCGGCATCCTCTTTCTTGATGAGATCGGGGATATGAGCCTTTCTGCCCAGGCCAAGGTTCTCAGGGTAATTCAGGAGGGTAAGCTGGAACGGGTGGGAGGCGATAAGACTTTGGACATAGATGTCCGCATCGTGGCCGCCACCAATAAAGACTTGGAAGAGGAATGTAAGCTGGGCCGTTTCAGACAGGACCTTTTCTTCCGCCTCAATGTAATCCCTATAAAACTTCCGGCCCTGCGGGAACGGGTGGAAGACATTCCCCTCCTCCTCCGCCATTTCCTCAAAGAAATGGGCGCCGCTCATATAACGCTGGATAAAAGCGCCGTGGATTTCCTCATGTCTCAGAACTGGCCGGGAAATATCCGGGAACTTAAGAACCTGGCTGAACGTATCGTGGTTATGTACACGGGCGATTCCCTCACATCCGGGGAACTGCAAAATCTGGTTCAAAAAAAATCTGAATTTTATAAAAATTTTTCACAACCTGAGTGTTTGGGCGATATACAGAACAAGCAATTTGAGACTATAATAAATTTAAAATACATTGAAGCAAAAAATTTATTTGAAAAAAAGTATTTGGAATTTCAGCTTGCACGGAATGAAGGCGTTATATCCAGGACAGCGGAAGCTATTGGAATGTATCCCAGCAATTTGCACGCAAAAATAAGAAAATATGCTATAAGGATTGAAAGATGAAAGAACTTACCGGACGCCAGATGGAAGTACTGTCCTTCATCAAAGAATGCATTAATTCCCATTATCCCCCTACTATCAGAGAAATCGCCCGCCATTTTGATATTTCGATAAAAGGCGTCCAGGACCACCTTCTGGTTCTAAAACAAAAGGACCGCATACGCATGGGCAAAGGCGCCCGGACTATCGAACTTGTAAAAGAAGAAGAACAACCTACCGATCTTGTGAATATTCCTATCCTGGGCTCCGTGGCGGCGGGAATTCCTATCAATGTGGAATCCAACTGGGAGGGGAGCGTTTCGGTCCAGCGCTCCGTACTCAAAGGCGGGGGAGATCATTACGCTTTAAGGGTTCAAGGGGATTCCATGACAGGAGCCGGCATCCTGGACGGGGACATAGCCATTATTAAACAAACAAATAACGTTGAAAATGGAGATATTGTAGTAGTCCAGGTAAACGACAGTACAACGCTGAAACGCTTTTATTATGAAAACGCCAGGGTCAAACTTCAGCCGGAAAACCCGGCTTATCAGCCTATCTTCGGCAACCTTGAGAACATCCGCATTTTGGGGCTGCTGGTTTACCTTGTCCGGCATTATAACTGATTTATGGCAAAAGGCTCTTGCCGCCTGTTTCTTGGACCGGAAGCCGGAGAGAAGCAGGATGCAATCGAGGAAATCCGGCGTTCCTTGAAAAGCGCGGGAACTTCCTTTGAGGAGACGTCCTTTTACATAGGGGAGACGCCGGTCACAGACATAGCCGCGGTCCTGCGGAATGGCTCTCTGTTCTCCGACGCGCGGATATTCCTTATAAAAAACGCTGACGCCCTTAAAAAAAAGGATGACATTGAACTTCTGTGCGGCTATATAAAAGCGCCCCAGGACGATACAACGCTCATCCTGATATCTGACGGCATAAGCCTGGACGAGCGGCTTGAAAAGGCGGCGGGAACCCAGGCAAAACGTATATTCTGGGAACTTTTTGAGAACCGCAAAACTGAATGGGTGTCCTCTTTCTTTCACCGCCAGGGCTGCCGTATCACCGGGGAAGGCATAGCGGCCATCCTGGAGCTTGTGGCAAATAACACCGGCGCATTAAGGCAGGAATGTTCCAGGCTCATAATGTTCCTTGGAAAAGGCAAGACCCTGGATGAGGAGGATGTGGAAAAATGGCTTGCCCATACAAGGGAAGAGTCTCCCCTCACCCTTTTTTCCCGTATAGCCGCCGGAGACTTATCAAAGAGCATAGAGATACTTCATACCCTCCTGGCCTCCAAGGAACCGCCCCAGGCCATATTGGGGGGGCTTGTCTGGGGCTTCAGGACTCTCAGAAACTATTTGAACGTAACCGCATCAGGCGCCGCAAGTGATGTAGAATTTCGCAAAATTGGCCTCGCCTCCAAAACCCGGCGTAAAGACTTCGCCGCCGCGGCCAGCCGCTACGCTTCCGCCGACGGCCCACTGGCTCTCTTGTGCGAATTCGACTTTCTCATACGCTCCGCGGGCTCAGCGCCGGAAGGGATACTCATGGATATATTGATTTTTAAACTTATCGCCGGAGCGGATAATCCTTGGAACTTAGCTTTGGAGAAGCCGCGCTGGTACTAGCGCTTTGACTGGTCCAGGCTCCCCCCTCCAAAGGAAAAAAGTTTCTCTCCAAAGGAAAAAAGTTTCCCTCCAAAGGAAAAAAGCAAAGAACGTAAACCTTTCTTCTTCTTTCCGCTTCTCTTGCCTCTTCGACGCGAAGCGCATTTCCGCCTGACAATTCCAATATTAAGCGCATGAAGGGATGGGGAAGCCTCCCATATCTGGAAAAGAAATGCGCTGCAGGCTATACTAGCCGCCTATGGAACTGAATCAGGAATTTATCGAAGCTCTCAAAGTCAATGAAGTGACGCTTATAAAGAAAATTGCGGAGAACCTCTCCGTCAATATGGGGCAGGTTTCAGCGGTTATCGGGCTGCTGGAAGAGGGAAGCACGGTGCCGTTTATCGCCCGGTACCGTAAGGAACGGACCGGAAGCCTGGACGAGGTGCAGGTGCGGGATATTGACCACCTGTTTACAAGCGGCAAGAACCTGGAGACCCGGCGCCTTGAGATTATACGGGGGATTTTTGATCAGGGGAAGCTGACGGAGCCGCTCTACGAGAACATCGTAAAGGCGGCGACCCTGGCCGAGCTTGAGGATATTTACGCGCCCTACAAGCGCAAGAAGAAGACCCGCGGCATGATGGCAGTCGAAAAGGGCCTTGAAGGTCTGGCGGAGGCGATGATGGAGCTTGAAGAGAAAGCGCTTATTGCCAAGGCCGCGGAATTTGTACACGAAGATGCGGAGCGGCCTGAGTTGTCGGTGGCGTCGCTTGAAGACGCGCTCCAGGGGGCCATGGATATTATCGCCGAGCGGGTGTCCCAGAATACGGATAACCGGGCTGCGGTGAAAGCCTTCTATATTAAAGATGGGCGCGCCATCGTCAAGGCTTCCGGCAAGGAGGGCCTTGGGGACGAGAAGGCGAAGAAGACTTCAACCTACCAGATGTACTGGGATTATACGGAGTCCCTGGCGCAGATCAAGGCCCACCGGGTATTAGCGATAAACCGGGGTGAACGGGAAGGGGTTCTTGACGTTACTATCGATGTGGACGCGGATACAGCGGTAAAGCTGCTGCAGGATAATTATGCGATTCACAACGACTATCACCGCACCGCCATCGAGGACGGGCTCAGGCGGCTCCTCTCCCCGGCGGTGATCCGGGAGATACGGGGAGAACAGGGGGATATGGCGGACGATCATGGGATATCCGTGTTCAGCCAGAACCTCAAGAACCTGCTCATGCAGCAGCCCATCAAGGGGACCCGTGTACTGGGGATAGATCCGGGGATCAGAACGGGAACGAAGTGCGCGTTTCTGGACGACACCGGGAAATACTTGGGGCACATCGTCATCTACAACCACAAGGCGGAAGAGGCCAAGCGGCTCCTTCTTGAAGGGATTAAGCGCTACGATGTGCAGCTTATCGCCGTAGGGAACGGGACGGGTACCCGGGAAGTACAAGAGATCGTGTCCCAGGTGATTTCCGAAAACAGCCTGGAGGCGCTTTACACGGTAGTAGACGAAGACGGGGCGTCGGTGTATTCCGCAAGCGATATAGCCAGGGAGGAATTTCCTGAGTTGGACCTGACCATACGGGGGGCGATTTCCATAGGCCGCAGGCTGCAAGACCCATTGGCGGAACTCGTCAAGATCGATCCCAAGTCCATAGGGGTAGGGCTTTATCAGCATGATGTGAACCAAAAGAAGCTGTCGGAAACCCTGGACGAAGTGGTCTCGTCGGTGGTGAACAATGTGGGAGTCAATCTCAACACCGCCAGCGCTTCGCTCTTGAAATACGTATCGGGGATCAACAGTTCCATTGCGCGGAAGATTGTGAAGTACCGGGATGAAAAGGGCAAGATAGCAAACCGCGAAGAACTTACCGCCGTGCCGGGGATGGGTCCCAAAAGTTTTGAGCAGTGCGCGGGCTTCCTCAAGATACCTGAAAGCGCCGATCCCCTGGATAATACCTGGGTGCATCCAGAGAATTACGGGATTGCCCGGGATATACACGACACTATTACGGCCACCGGCGGCATCAATACCGCAGAGGCCGCGCTGTTAAAAGAGAAGTACGGCGTGGGGGATACCACCGTCAACGACATAGTTGAGGAGCTTAAAAAGCCGAACCGGGACCCCCGGGACGAATATCCCAAACCCATCATGCGTAAGGGGGTGATAAGCTTTGATGATTTGGCCGAGGGGATGAGCATCACCGGAAAAATCAAAAACGTGGTGGATTTTGGGGCTTTTGTGGATGTGGGGATCAAGGAAACCGCGCTGGTTCATATTTCCGAAATGAGCGACCGCTTTGTGAAGGACCCCCTGGAAGCGGTAAAGGTGGGGGACGTGCTGGAGTTCCGTATCCTCAGCCTGGATCGGGACAGGCGGCGTATCAGCCTTACCCGGAAGACCAGCGGCATTGTACAAGGCGCTGACGGCAGCCGGACTCAGCAGAGCGGCGTTTCCACGCCCGGCGGCAAAGGTGGCGAACGCAAGCGGGTGGTAACCGTTAAGAAAGCCGGCGCCGAAGCGGGAAGCAGACCTGGTGGTACGGCGGGCCGAGGAGAACGAGGCGGCAGAAACGCTCAGGGCGGTTTCAGCAAAAGCGGACAGGGTGACGACGGGACCATGTATAACCCCTTCGCGGAGGCGTTCAGCAAGATGCGAGAAAAGAACAAGGGGCGGTAAAAATTGGACTTAGCGGACCGCGGTTCGCTAAGTCTATTAAAAAAATTTTTCGTGGCAAATTATACAAAACCGGATTTTTGGACCCTTAAAGCCCGCAAAGAAGGGTATCCAGCCAGGTCCGTCTACAAACTAAAGGAACTTGATGAAAAATTCGGCCTCCTTTCCGGAAACTGTTCCAAAGCGGCTTCCCTGCCGTTCCGGGTTCTGGATTTGGGCGCGGCCCCTGGAAGCTGGAGCCTCTATGTTCTGCGAACTCTGGGGAACCGGGCCTTCCTTGCCGCGGCGGACATTGGCCCCCTTTCCTCCCGCTACGGCGGAGGGCTTTTTGACCGGGATAACTTCTTTTTTATTCAGGGCGACATCACCGCGGCGGATACCAGAGCGGCGCTCCTCAGCCGCGGTCCTTACCGCCTCCTTCTGAGCGATCTTGCCCCGGCCACCACCGGCGTCAGGCAGGTAGACTCGCTCCGTTCACTGAGTCTTGCTGAGGCGGCGCTGGATTATGCCCGGGACGCACTGGGGCAGGGTGGAAACATGGCGGTTAAAGTTTTTCAGGGGGGAGACAGCGTATCTGTCCTTAAACGCATACGAGAGCTTTTCAAGACCGGCAAGAGCTTTAAACCCAATGCCTGCCGGCAGGAATCTTTCGAGACTTACTATATAGGCATAGACAAGAAGTAAAAAACCCCCGTATAAAAAATTTCCCTGCCAAAAAGGTAGTCCCCGCATAATTTTTAATTTGAATCTTTTGAATCTCAAGGATAAATTTTTTGCCTGGTATTGACTGTTTTAACAGAAATTTGCCGATAAACGATATATAGTATTTATCTAAAGAGGAGGTGTTATTACTTTTGCGGAGAATTTCCAAAAGGTTTCCGTTATTTTTTTTGTTTTTCACCTTCGCTGGAATGCTTAACTTCGCCCAAACCGGGACTGCTGAGGCGCCTGTTGTTTTATTTATGACATATAGCGGCTACGATATGGCGGCGGCGGAGCAGATAGGCTCGGCTATGCGTACAGAAATGGAATGGATGGCCCGGGACAGCGGATACGTGATTAAACAATCCGGAAATATCTTAGAAACAGATGCCTCAATGGATATACTCGCCGCAGGAGACCGGAGTCAGAATCCCAAATATCTGGTTAATGGGATGCTCTATATGGACGGGGCGGAATCAATAGTAGACATATTGTTGTGGGACCTTGAGGGTCCGTCTTTGGTTTTTTCGCAGTCCTTTAACTCTGATCAGACAGACCTGATCACGTATTATACATGGTCGCTTTATTCGATTTTGCCGCTTCTTGATACATCTGACGAGGCTGTAAAAGCCGCCAGAGCGGAAGCTGAAGCCGCCAGAGCGGAAGCCGAAGCCGCCAGAGCCGCCGCGGAGGAAGCCGCTATAGCTGGAGCCGCCAAAGGGGAGACTGTGACCGAAGCCGCCGAAACTCCTGCGGCTGTAGATGAAAGCACGGCGAGGGCCGAAGACACGGCTGCCGCTAACGACACCCCGGCAGAAAAGTGGAAAAGCTGGCGGCTCTATCTGGGCTTGAAAGGCGGCCTGGACTATCGGTTTTATAATTTCTCTGAGCTTGATGTTTTTAACGGGTGGACGTGGGCCGTTGGGGCCAAGGCGGAGTTTCAGTTTATCAGGTTCCCTTGGGGACGGCGTAATACATTCCTCGCCCTGCAGACGGAAGGAATTCTTACAATAGACTACATGAATTTTCCTGATGACGATCAAAAAAATTCTTTTTTGTCCTTTATGGCGCCCGTGCTCTTAAAATTTAATTACAGACCCGGCCTCTTCAATCTGAGTTTATACGGAGGAATTTACTATTTTATGTATCCTGCCAATATTCCATATCCTTTAAGCAACCTTGGAAAAGAAGACGCCGCGGTAATAGCCGCTGAAGAAACCGCTTACAATTACGTAATGGATTCTCTGGGCTACATTGGCGGCCTTAAACTTGGAATTAGTACCGGAAACCGGGGGGCGTTTTTTATAGATCTTCGATACGCAGCCGATATGGGTACTACGGGTATTTACTATGAGCAGCAAGAGATGCCAAGTTATAATTATAAGCGGTATAGTCCTTCTGCTTCCCTGGGTTACGAAATAGGTTTATTTAACTGGAAGTAATAGACTTGTTCATCGGAAACACGGAAACAAGTTTCCGATGTTTCCGCCGGAAACTTTAGCTCCCCTTAATCTCTTTTCTGTTCGTATTTATGGTTTAATACCCAGGAAACCGGAGCTTGTAGATGCCGCCCGGGGAGACAACTGAGTGCCGCGGAGTCGAAGCTGAGTAACTTGGAAACATTTCTGAACCGCCCACCGGAGAACTAGTCCGGGGGGACAGACCCCGGAGATCCGTGAGACCTCCGGTCTCAGGTCTCAAACCAATGCGGGGAGTTTTGAGACTTGCAACCCTTTGAGGGGTTGCCTGAGTCTCCGGTCTCAGGGGTCTAAAGAGCTTCTCCCCGAAGGAGGCCCAGGTCCAGTTCCGGGAATACGGGGGTTGATTCCGCAGCGGCTTCGTTTTCGGTTTTTATGGCGTCGAATATTTCCCGGCGGAATACCTTGACGCTTTTGGGCGCCGTTACCCCAAGCCGCACCTGATCGCCCCGGATATCTATGATGGATACGGAAATATCGTCTCCGATCATTATTTTTTCATTGATTTTTCTGGATAGTATGAGCATTAGTGGCTCCTCGCCGCAGCCAGTTCATCCATGATGTTATGCCGTGTCTTCCAGCGCGGGTCCGTAAGGACAGCCTGCTTCCCCTGGCGTGTTTCCCGGTTGATAACCAGAGGCCCCTGAAGGTTGGCCGTCATACCCCCCCCGCCGGAAGGGATGGTCACAATGGAGAAAATCAGGGCTTTCCGGGGATCCGAGACGCCGATCTCAGAGAGTTCTTCATCGTTAATATCCAGTTCATAGTCCGGCCTGAAAAGAAAAGGATTAACAAGGATAAAGGCCAAACGCTCCAAATCCACAGACTGAAGCCAGTAAAAAGGCTGCCTTTCGGCGTCCAAAAGGACATAATCCTTAAAGGACTCAAATCCAAAAAGCCCGGAAGCAATGGTGATTTTCTGGCGCTCATTTATATCTATAAGGCCGTAGGCTTTTGTTGTAACTTTCACGTTTTTACTCTCCTAATCCTAGCGTAAAAAGTCAAGCAATGTCGGCGGCAGTATCTTGGCGGCGGTCTGTAGGGCCGCTTGGTGAGCGAATTCCATCATGCTGAGTTCCACCGCCGCGGCGGCGACATCCAGCCCGGCTTCCCGGCTTAACGCGGCGTTTACGTTGGGTATCTCCTGATTTAGCCGTTCCCAGGTCTGCTCCGCCCGCTCCTGCCTGCTGCCGTTGATTGTAAGATGAGCCTGTATGTTAGCCAAGGCCAAATCCATCCCCCCTATGCCCTGGCTGCCAACAAATTCGCTGTCGCCCCGGAACAGAGCGTCCCTAAGACGGATAACCATGTCAAAAATGGAGCCGCCTGAAACTCTTGCGCCCGGATGCCAGTTCGGAGCGCCGGGATTGCTGTTTGCCGCGATGATTCCCAGGTCCTGTAGGACCTGCGATCCCTCTCTGTCCTCAAGGCGAATGAGGTGCGCGTTGGTCCCTTCCAGGGCGAGGCCCTTTGTCTCGGGGTCTATGTAGGCTTTAACCGGCGCGGGCGAATCGTTTATCTTAGCCGCTATTGCCTGAACAGTGTCTCCTGTCGTAACGGGGATCTCATAGCCGTCTACAAAAACGGAGCTGTCTTGAGGAACCCGGTAATCCGTGGCGTCAGAGGTGGAGTAAATCTGCATCTTCTCGGCCCAAAACGCCTCGCCGCCCCCAAGGTCCAGGTCCGCGTATGTCTGGCCGCTTATTTCCGCCTTCCTGCCGGCTCCAGCGCCCCGGTATTCCACACGCAGCGCCATAGCTTCCCCGCCTCCTGGGATCGTCCCTTCCACGATGCGGAAAGGCTCCGTGAGGGCCTTGTCTCCGGCAAAAAGCTGCTTGCCGTCTGAACCTATCGCGTTGGAAAGGGAAACAAGCTCTTTGAGGAGTTCATTGATCTCCACCGCCATATACTTGAGGTCTTCCTGTGCGTAGGTGCCTGTCGCGCCCTGAACCGATAAATCCCGTACCCGCTGAAGTATATCGCCGCTCTGCCTGAGATAGGCGTCCACTTCATTATAGCGATCTTTCGCGTAGAGCGCGTTTTTTTCAAAGCGCTCAAGCCTGGAAAGGTAGGATTCGTAGCGTACCGCGTGGGATGCGGCCAGCGGATCATCCCGCAGTTCCAGTATCCGTTTTTGGGAACCGATTTTTGACTGAATATTGGAAAGCCCTTCTTCCTGTCTGCGAAGGTAATACTGAATATTGTTATTCGGCATATCTGTGGAAATACGTCTCATGGTTTATTACACCCCCATCCGGTTTATAAGCGTATCCAGCATGGAATTTACTGTCGTGACGAAGCGGGCCGCCGCCGCGTAGCCGTGCTGGTACTTGATCATATTCGCCAGCTCCTCGTCAACATTGACGCCTGAAATGGACTCTCTCATATCTTTGAGTTGTTTCATAATGAGGTTTTGGGTCTCAAGGGAATCCCGGTTCTGAGCGCCTAGCATACCGGCCCGTCCTACAGCGTCGGCAAAGTAGTCGTCAAAGGTGCCGAGGCGGCCCACCATGACAGCGGTGTTTCTGATAGAA
The DNA here is from genome assembly GCA_031288005.1 of Treponema sp. The sequence goes on along the minus strand of JAITSE010000015.1, from coordinate 10,352 downwards.
GCTATGGCCATTGCCGCATCCCCATTGCCGGGATTAGCGGCCCTGCCGTTCTCGCCGAAGCCTGAAGCCACGGAACCGGGGTCCCGGAGCAGGGCTGGGTTCACCTCTATCCAGCCCGAAGGATGCGCCGTGGGGGCCAGCGCCCAGTCCGCGGCGCCGCCGCTTAAGGCCGCAACCGCGTCCGGACCGCCCCAGTCATAGGCCCCTTCCTGGCCCGGAGCGTTGAGAACTCCCGCGTAACCCGCCAGAAAGCGGCCTGAATCCTCAACGTGGCGAATCACGAAATCCGGGTTGCCGCCTGGGAGTATGGCCCCCTCCGCCGGCGTCCCTTTTAGGGAAAGCTGACCCTCCCGGTTGAGTCGGGCTGTAACTTCCGCGCCGGAATTGTTGATTCTGCTCACGATGTCAGCCACTGTGTCGGTGGAATAGTAAGGCACATCTACCTCGCCGCCCGCGGCGGAAAGCGTGATCACTCCTTCAAGTCCTACCTGATCCCGCTCATTCAGCGCGTTGACGCCGTTGATTCTGAAGATATAGCTTGAATCATAGGCTCCGTCTCCGTCCCGGTCGTAGTTGCCGTTTACGTTGGTTACAAAAGGATGTTCGGTAAAGAAATCAAGGCCCGTAGAGCCGTTGGTCCCGTACGCCGAGCGGTGAACCTCGTTTACCAGATCGATAAAATTCATGGTCATGGAATCCAGGTTCTGAATCTCTTCCTGGATGGTATGATCCCTAAGCTCCACAAGAGCGGCCAGGCTTCCATCCCTGAAGAGAGCGTCATCCCCGGTGTCCTGCCAGACGATTCGGGAATACCCTTGGGTTTCAGAACCCTGGATCAGATCAAACTGCCGGCCTATCTGTCCCTGAACCAGAACGAATCCCGCCGTATGGACCATAAATTCGTCCGGGTCCCGGCTGTCCACGGAGACATCCACAATAGATGAGAGACGGTCCACAAGGAGGTCCCGGCGGTCCATCAAATCGTTGGGGTTATCACCCTGAGCCTTGATGCGCTGTATGTCCCTGTTGAGGCCGGCGATTTCCCGGGAAAAGCCGTTGACCTTGTCTACAGTGAGCCGGATGTCTTCTTCGGCCATGTCCTGAAGTCCTTTGAGGCTCTTGTACCGTTCATGGATGCCGTCTATCAAGGTCTTACCCCGTTCAAGCACCGCAGTCCTGGGCGGGGCATCGGCTGGGTATATCGAGAGTTCCTGCCAGGAGTCCCAGAAGGAGTCCATCTTTCCCCGTATGGAATTCCCTCCGACCTCCAGATATGCCTGCTCCATCATTCGGATATAGGGGTCCCGGGCGCTCCAATAGCCTTCCCCGCCGGCCTGTGCAATTATGCGCCGGTCAAGAAGCCTGTCCCTGACACGTTCTATCCGCTCCATGACAGTTCCCTGGCCTATCTGCCCGGCGGTTTCTTCCCTATTGAGGCCGGGCAGATATATAGGCTCAAAGGCCGACATTTCAACCCGCTGCCGTGAATAGCCCTCGTTGGAAGCGTTGGTAAGATTATGCCCCGTTGTCGCGAGGGCCTGCTGGTGGGCTATGACCCCCCGCTTTCCTATCTCAATTCCTTGAAATGTGGATGTCATAATTCCTCCTGTTTCCCATAAAATTAAAAATGCTGGTTCAGTACCATACTCCGCATATCCGCCTGAATCTTGACGCCGCTGCGGGAATATATCTTGCCTTTTCTGTCCGGAAAGGCCGCTTCCAGAAAGTCTGAGAGCAGTTGGCCGGCTTCGCTGAGGTAATTCATGATCACGCCGCTCTCTATCCTGACCTTTAGGGCTTCCATTTTTAGCTGCCGGTACACGCAGGCGGCATCCTTCCGCTCCTCCGGCGGAAAACGTGAAACAAAGGCGTAAAAACCCGCTGCATCATTTCCGTCTTTCCCCGGCGTATTCCCGCCGGCTGAACCTGAAAGAGCCGCGAAAATCCTTACGCGTTCCTTGTCCAGAGCCTCAAACTGCACAGCTATCCGCCCCAATGTTTCCATGTGGGATTCAAAATCCAGCCACTTGCGCTCTATAACCGCCCGGCGAACCAGGGCCTGTATTCCGGCTATATTCGCCACAAACTCCCGTTCCTGCTCCAAAACCGCCACGCAGCGGTGGTATTCTGAAATTTCTTTGTGAACCGCCGCAGTATTCTCTTTGACCATGCCTTTTATACCTCTAATTGATTATCGGTAAAAAAAGGACCGCAATTTACGAAAAAACGGCCCGCAGAGCAAAAGTATGAAAAATTCTGCGTTGATTTTATTTGTCCGCAGATTGCCCGGATTTTAAGAGCCGGGTCCAACGCGGATTAAGAAAAAACAGAGTAAGCCGCCCAGCCTGTTCCCTCTTTGCCTGACAATCCAGAAGTTCACCGGCTGAGATTCTTGGGGTCTATTCGGTCTCATTTTCAAAAAACCTTCAATATTTTAAATATTTTGCAAATTTGGTATTGTGTTATAAGGAAATAGGGTATATTATTAAAGGTAATTATTTTTTGATCTATAACAACGATATGTCTGAAAGCGAATCAAATGTCTTAGTTGAATGTAAGGAGTTTAAGTATTATGAAAACAAAGCGAACTTTATTAGATGTGTTTATGAAACCATCGGTCCTTTTAGAGCTGGTTTTCCTGCTGACGCTGGCCGCGTGTCCTACTCCCACGGGCGAGAACTCCGGCATCGAACCGATCCGGAAGATACAGTATACTATAACCTTTGACAGCAACGACGGTTCGGAAGTTCCACCCATAACAGCGGACGAAGGGTCTGAGATCTCAAGACCTGAAGACCCCGATAGAGACAATTATGAGTTTGTAGGCTGGTACAGCGATGTAAATGGCGGGGTCCTTTATTCCTGGCCCCTTCTGTTAACCGAAGACATAGAGGTATACGCCCAATGGCGGAGTGAAGAAGAAGAAGGTGAAAATTACACCCTTGCCTTTGACAGCCATGGGGGCACCGAAATAGATGATATAACAGCGGTGGCGGGGACTTCGATCCTCAAACCGGCGGACCCCCAGCAAGACGGCTATGTTTTTACCGGGTGGTTCACTGAGGAATACGGCGGAAACCTTTATTCCTGGCCCTATACGCCGACCGAAGACGTGATAATCCACGCTCAATGGCAGGATCCAAATGAAGACCCCATCGAACAGTATACAATTACCTTTAACAGCCAGGACGGCAACGCAATCCCTTCGATAACGGCTAACGAAGAGACCATCATCATAAAACCAACAGACCCCGTGCGCGCCGGCTTCATATTTTTAGGCTGGTTTACCAATAAAACCGGCGGGACTATTATGGAATGGCCTCACACGCTGGCCGAGGACCAGACTCTGTACGCCCACTGGCAGTCGTCCGAGGCCAACACGTATACGATTGCTTTTGACACCAAGGGCGGGTCTGAGGTTAAATCCATAAGCAATATAGACGGCACGCTGATTTACGCGCCCGAAGATCCAACCAAGACCGGTTATACCTTCTTGGGCTGGTTCAGCGAGGCAGCGGGCGGGAAAAAATATACCTGGCCTCACACGCTGACCAAGGACGTAACGGTGTACGCCCACTGGGATCCCTCCGTCTACACCGTGGAATATGACGCCAACGGCGGCGCGGCCGAGAACAGCGGGAACATTACGCCTACCACTCACACTTACGGCGTAGAAAGCCCTCTGGCGGAAAACATTTTTATCAAAGCGAGTCATAGTTTTGACGGATGGAACACTCAGGCGGACGGAATGGGCGTGAACTACGCCGCCAGAGAGAATGTAACAGACCTGACGAGTGAAAACGGCGGAACAGTAAAGCTCTTCGCCCGGTGGTATAATAACGAGGACAAAGCTTACACGATTATCTTTGAAAGCCAGATGGGAACGGCGGTAGATCCCATAACGTTTAACGGCGGGACGAAGGTTGGCAACCCCAAAGACCCGGTCCGGACGGCTTATACCTTTGAGGGCTGGTTCAGCGAGGCGGAGGGCGGAACGAAACACGAATGGCCCTTCACGCTGCTCGACGAAGACGGCAACATCATAGAGGGCCTAATCAACAACGAAACTAACAAAATAACAATGTACGCCCACTGGGAGACTACATCCTACACTATCACCTACAACAACACAACGGAGGTATCGAGTAACCCTAACCCGAATTCCTACACAATCAACAGTCTCCCGTTTAGCCTGATGTCCCCAACCCGCACGGGCTATGACTTTGCCGCCTGGTATGACAACGCGGAATTTACTGGAAATCCGATTACCCACATATCCGCTGACCGCATAGGAATCACCGGCCTCTACGCAAAGTGGACGGGAAAGAGCTACCCGGGAACCCTTAACTACAATGACGAGACAGACCGCACCGTCAAAATTGATCTTATTTACGGCTCCGCTATGCCTCAGGACCTCACTATACCGGTGAGAGAGTTCTATGCTTTTGAAGGATTCTATGACGCCTCTGAAAACGGCGTACAGTATTACGGCAGTGATGGGGCGGGTACCCGGAACTGGGATAAAACCCAGCCGGCCACTCTCTATGCCCGATGGAAACTCGTTAGTTACACTGTTACTCTCAACCTGAACGGTGGAAGCTGGGATGGATCGAGGTGGTGTGCCGAATCGAGCCCGGGCATATACGTATTCGAATACAAACCCATAACGCTTCCCCTTATCCTGGAAACTGCAAACTGGGAGCGCCATAGGTTTAACGGCTGGTATGAAAATCCAGACTGTACCGGAGACCCGGTTAGTCCGATAGCCGTGGGCACCACAGGAGACAAAACCTACTGGGCATCATGGACAGAGCTCGGCTACACGATACAGTACCGTGAGGGCGCCGCCGGCGTGAATGGGTCTACCCCTCCAACCTTTCACTATATAGGGGAGCAGGGTTCCCTGGCCGCCTGCGGCTTTACCAGAGCGGGATATATCTTTGGCGGGTGGAGTACCGAGCCTAACGGAGAGGGTAAGCTTTATAAAGCTAAAGTCCCCAGACAAAACCTGCCGTATAAGGCCGGAGATGTGGCGAATCTCTTCGCCTACTGGCTGCCTGAAGGATGGACCATAGATCTGGATATGTACATAGACAATAACATCTTGACTGGATACCAGGTGCCTAGTCCAGAATACCTCGGCATGGGCGAAAAAAACTGGTTATGGGTATACGATCCCCAGACGGCAGAATTTCTTATCTATGGCGGCCCCTGGCACTACGGCAAGACGGTATACGTAACAGGGAGCACCACGGTAAGGCGAATCCGCGTCATGGCATTCGACAACAACGGTCTTACGTGGCCAAACAGGTATAACAGCGGCGCCTTCAGTTTTACGAGCTGGCGTGGCGGGGCTATGGGTCAGCCTACGGGCTGGAAGATGAAGCCCAGTTATATGATTCCTCAAATCCTTGGGGTATCTCATCGACCGGAAGTTTCCTATGCGAATATTACATTCGTAAACGCGACGATAGACCTAGACCTCGCTAATAGATCCCGGGTTAAAGACTCAATTGAGCCAAGCAGAAATGGTAATCCTGTGGTGGTGTCCCCGGTCGTTCTGGGACCCCACCATTGGCCCAACTACCTTCTTGACGGAACCGAAGTAGCTGAGACAAGGCATCGCCAAAGACCGAATGACCACGAAGTAAACGCAGTCGTCAGCTTTGAGGGGGAAAATAAACTATATTCCCCATACGCCAAGGCATTTACGCTGTGGGACTCCCGCTTTCACGCAGGCCCCACGTATATGGCGGAAATGCCGGCAACTCCGAAAGTTGGTTTTGAAGATCAGTGGGGCAGGGACTATGATGATGATATGAATTGGGACAAGAATACCGGCGGCTATTACCCATGGGAAGACTATAGGAAGGCAGCTATACTGTTTGTAAAAAGGTGGGATGTTGAAGGCTTCTCCTTTTATTGGGCGGGTGAAGACTGGAATTACGCTCGGATTTGGTGGATAATCCATGCCTATGGCTGGGGAGCGTCATCGCTCAACCTGAAGTTCGCTGATAGCGCCTTCGCCGAGCTTTCTACAGTCAACGGAAATTCGGATACCCTCAAGGGCGGATGGAATCATTATCTTAATGCCGGGAATGCTGACACCAACCATTGGGGTGAGTGGGTTGGGGGCAGCTACGGACAGCTGCCTGTAGATTGGATGCACCAAAACGGGACCGGAAATGACGGCGTATCCCCCAGACTGCATTATTGAAAATAAGAAAAAAATAACATGACTATTTGGTCATGTTATTTCTACAATTCCTAAACCGCCGTCCGCAGGAAATTTACTTTCTGCGGACGGCGGTTTTTTTCTGCCTGGCGGCGGCCGGACGGAGCCGGACCGGCAGGGTGTTGTCTTTCCCCCGGCATTGATATTATAATTAGTGGCTGTCCATAAGGAACAAATATGTCTATAACGCGGAATCAATCCGGAGAAACGCTTGTCTTATCGTTGGAAGGACGGCTTGATACGTCCGCGGCGCTTGAGCTACAGGAAGAACTGGTTCCCGGGTTTGACAAAGTAAAACATATCCGGCTCGACTTTAAGCGGCTTGTCTATGTGTCTTCCGCCGGCTTAAGGGCTCTTTTACTCGGCGAAAAAGCCGCTAAAGCCGCTGGCGGAAAGATGACGATTGCTAATGTTTCAACGGAGATAAAAGATATATTTGAAATGACCGGCTTCTCTTATGTTCTTACCATAGAGGAGACAGACGCGGAATTGTAAACTTAAACGGGCGCGGAGTAAAGTTCGATGAACAAGTCCAATTTATGATGTTGAGCCATATATGAATGATGATGATGTATTTATCAGAAAACTGTATATCCGCTGTATGCTGGCATCCATTGTGGCTTTGGCGGGCGTTCAATGCGGACATATCGCGAGCGCAATTATCGCCGGGCAGACGCTGGGGGCGACTGCTCTGTCGGTGATGGCAGTGGCGCTGCCAATAAATTTTTTGTTTTCCGCCGCCGGATCTCTTTTAGGAGTTGGCGGCACGGTAGCCTGCGCCCGGGCTATCGGGGCAGCGCGATTTGAAGCGAGCCACCGGATTTTTACCGTTATATATCTGCTTAATATCCTTATTGCGGCGGCTTTGGCCGCTGTTCTGCTTGTTTTCATAGATCCTCTGGTTCGTTTTCTGGGAGCCGGGCCGGAAATCTTTGATGATACCCGGCGCTATGTTTCAATCCTTATCAAAAGCGGCGTATTCTCAATATCGATTTATCCGGCTTATAACCTGCTCCGTCTTGACGGGCGTTCCGGACTCTCCGCCGCCATATTTTTTGTCCAAGGGGCGGTTACCATTATCCTGGATGTGACGTTTCTGGTTGTTTTGCGCCGGGGAGTGGAAACGGTGGCTCTGGCTTCCGCTGTGGGAGCCGCCGCAGCGGGACTTGGCGGAGCCATATCGCTCTTCACCGGCAGTAAAAATTTCCACTTTACTCCCGCAATCTTTAAAAAAATGTATCGGACTGAATGCCTCAGAATCGCCGGAAAAGTAATACTGGCAGGGAGCCCCAGCGCCATGGAGTCCATGTGCATTCTGGGATACTCAGTGGTCCTGAACAAACTGATTGTCAATTCTTTCGGAATCCTGGCGCTGTCATCTTTTAAGCTCATTGATTCTATCAATTCTTTCGCACTAATCTTCATTTACGCTGTTTCAGGGCCAGTTATCCAGTTCATCGGAGTCTTTAATGTAGAAAAAGACAGCAAAAGTATCCGCCAACTCCTGATTCAGGTTTTTAAATGGGGCGTCATGTTTATCCTGGTTTTCATGGCTGGGTGTGAAATCTTTACGCCAGCCCTGGCACGGCTTTTTGGCATTGTTTCGGAGGAAAGCCTGGCCATAGCCGTGCCGGCTATACGAATTTTTTCGCTGTGCCTATTCCCGGCTCTGATAAACAATATTCTTATATGCGTCTACCAGTCCATAAACCGGACGCTTCCGGCAAATTTACTTACGGTCCTGCGCTTGTTTGTCTGGATTGTCATTAGCGCGCCCCTCCTGTCAATGCGGATCGGCGTAACCGGAATCTGGCACAGTTTTTGGATCGCCGAAATTCTGTGCTTGGTAAGCGCCGCCTGGATAAGTTATTTTTACCGCCGGACCGGTAAATATCTTTTCCCACTGCTTCTAATAGACAGGGAAGCGGAAATAAGGGGAGTATACAAATCTTTTTCGGTTAGAAATACTATAGAGGATATCACGCTAAGTTCCGCGGGAATTACCGAATTCTGTGAACAAAATAACTTGGGGCCAAAATTAACTATGGCTATATCCCTGGCCATTGAAGAGATGCTGGTGGTTATACGCATTCATAGTTTGACAGACGACAGCAAAGCAACAATGAATGCCCGGGTGCTTATAGAGGAAAACACGGTCATACTGAGGATACGCAACGGCGGAAAAAATTTCAGCCCGTTGGATTATGTTAAGAATGCCGGTGATGCTGAAAAAGATGAAATTATGGGAATTAAAATGATTTTAGCCTTGGCCCGCAATATTGATTACCGCAATACATTTGGGGTAAATAACACAACAATTTTATTGGAACGGTTAGAAATATCTTAACCGGCTTTAGACCGCGGTAAATCCATATCATAAAACGTGGCGGTGTCGCACATATACTCGTATATCTTCTGCATAACCAGAATTGGATGCTCCGCGCCGTCTTTTAACACCACATAGAAGTCATAATCACTATCTTCCCGCGGCGTTCCGTAGGCATACGAGCCAAAGAGGATGATTTTCTCGCAGTCATCGCCGACAGTATTGAGAATACTGTCTTTGATTCTGATAATATCCTCGTTAATCATTCTCCCTCCAATTCACCGCCCATCCTGTATTTTATGTCATAGTTGATGATAAAATCAAGCTCTTCATCGGTAAAACCATAATGCTTGGCAAGAACCTTGTCGATTTCATCAATGATGGGTTTGGATAATTTTGGATAATATTCATCATAATAAACCAATCCACTTTCATATGTTCTATTTTTAATTTTTTTGTTTTCCATATAATTTTTCATTAGCCTGGCTTCAATTTTATTAAGATTATTAATATTTTCTTCTGAGATTTGACCTAACGGAAAATTATATATTTCACGTTCTGAAAAATCACGGCAATTACTAAAATTTTTATAGAAGAAATAAAATAAAGAACTATTTAATATGCAAGAAATAACGCTTTGAACGTTTTTTGAAATATTTACGCATTTATAATGACTTGACGGTTCCATATTTTTACCGGAATTCGGCATAAAAGACATGGCTCGAATAAAATATGTTGGTGCATTGTGATAATATATAGATGATCTTGAATCATTCCCCAAAAAATCAATAATTTTAATTTTTGAATTATTCCCGAGCTTTGTGTTAATATTTTGTTCGATGGCATTACCAATCTTGGAAAAACACAAATTATTTTCAGCATATCTGTTAATACAATATGAAATTGTTGGAAACAAATATTCTCTTGCCTTTGCATACCAATGCTTATATGAACAAGTATAGTATTCTGAATGGATATTTTCACATTTTTTGCCAACAAATATCGTGAGCCGTTGTTCAACATTTTCAAATAGTTTTGCTGGTCGATTAGAATAATTTGAAAACCACGATAAGGTTTTAGCAGAAAAAATATTCTGTAAAATATAAAATTTACTATTTGCAACGCTTGAAATAGGTATAATCATGCCGATATTTGAATTCATTTTTAATATAGACAGCGACCTTTCTATTGCAAATACATAAAGGTTTCCACACGGCTCTGTCTCATAATTTTTTATCTTGTATTCAACCTTTCTTGTTTCCACATACGGCGGATTCCCAATCACCACGTCAAAACCGCCCCGGCTGATTATCTCGTAGAATTCCGCAAACCAGTGGAAGGGCTGGTGGCTTGTTATCCAGTCCCGGTAGACCTGGTCTTTTTCCGTTTCGCTTTTCCATTGAGTCTTTGCGCCAAGGCCGTAAGTATCGGCCAGATAGTGGTTAAGTTTTTCATTCAGCGCCGCAATGGCATTTGCGTAATCCTGTTTCGCTTCGCGGATAGCAAAACTGTCTGAGCTGGCAATCAATTGCCTTGTTTTGAAATGAGCAAAACTTGCGGCGGCCATATCACAGTCCGATTTTAATTTAGCAAGTTTTTCCTCATACATCAAATCGCCTTCGCTGTTTTTTACCACTTCCTCAAGCTGCTGTTCCGTGGCAAAGCCTGCCAACGTGTTGCCGGAACGGATATTAAAATCAATGTCAGGCAGTGGTTCCAGCCCAAAGTTCTTTTTGCGGCGGGAAGGGTCAACCTCGGCGGCCAGCTTGAGGAACAGCCGCAGCCTGGCGA
>JAITSE010000063.1 GCA_031288005.1 Treponema sp. | reverse complement strand
CGGACGGCGAACTCACGATCTATCGGTCTTTTTTCTTGCATGGATAACCCCATTGTTTCCTTAGGCAGGTATTGCTGCCGGATGTAGTGCAGGTTTCCATGGTCGGATTTTTACCTGAGGCAGCGCGAGTCATTTACTTAGTACCTATAATACATTATACTAGCCGCTGGAACCATATAATCTGGAAATTTTGCGGATTGTTTGGAAGGAGTCTTATTGTGCATACCTTAGATTTTCCTGAGGATTTCCTTTGGGGAACCGCAACCGCTAGTTATCAAGTAGAAGGAGCCGGCCACGAGGGGGGACGCGGGGAGTCGATTTGGGATACTTTCGCCCGGGTTCCCGGGGCGGTATACTGCGGTGAAAATGGAGAGATCGCCTGCGATCAGTATCACCGGTATAAAGAGGATATTGCCCTTATCGCGGAACTGGGGTTCAAGAGCTACCGGTTTTCCATTGCCTGGCCCCGGATTATTCCTACCGGTACGGGTGCGGTGAATCCCGAGGGGGTGGCGTATTACAAGAACCTTATCAAGGAGCTTCATAAGCAGGGGCTTAAAGCCTGCGCTACTCTGTATCACTGGGATCTGCCCCAGGTTCTCCAGGACAAGGGGGGCTGGGCGGAGCGGTCCACCGCCGAGGCTTGCGCCGAATTTGCCAAGGTATGTTTCGCTGAATTGGGGGAAGAGGTAGATCAGTGGATCACTATCAACGAGCCATTCTGTATTGCCTATCTGGGCTATCTTTGGGGCGTTCATGCGCCGGGGATCGCGGACAAGGACCAGGCTGCTAAGGCGGTACACCATGTGAACCTGGCCCACGGGCTTATCGTCCAGGCGTATCGTAAGACCGGCCTTAGCGCGCCTATAGGGATCACTTGGAATCCCAGCACGCCCCGTCCTGCTACCCGCCGGGAGGCGGATATCAAGGCCGCGCAGATTGCCCGGGCGTTTGCAACCGAGGTCTTTATGCTGCCTGTCCTGGGCAAGGAGTACCCGGAGATCGTTCTCAAGGAATTGAACATGCGGTTCCCTATAAAACCTGGCGATATGGAAATTATTTCCCAGCCTATCGATTTTATCGGGGTGAATTACTACAACGAGGTCCCGGTGAGCGGGGATGCGAACGCCCCCTTTAAGTATGCGGATAAACCTGCCTGGCAGGAGACCACCGACATGGATTGGCCCATCGTTCCCGGAGGACTCAGGCGGCAGCTTCTGTGGATACAGTCCATATCCGGGGGGCTTCCTCTTTACATTATCGAAAACGGCTGCGCGCAAAAGGATGCGGTTGGACCTGACGGCCGCGTACATGATCAGGATCGTATCCGGTATATCCGTAAACACCTCGCGGTCTGCGCGGATCTGATCAAGGAAGGGGTAAATCTCAAGGGGTATTTCGTCTGGTCCTTTGTCGATAACTTTGAATGGGCATACGGGTATTCCAAACGTTTTGGCATTGTTCACGTTGATTACACAACCCAAAAACGGACGCCCAAGGACAGCGCCTACTTTTTCCGGGACGTAATTGCCGGTTATGGAGAATGGTAAATTTACCGCATGGTAAAACAGTTACTTCTTCAATTTATATTGATTTTAATCAACGCGTTTTTCGCCTCTGCGGAGATCGCGTTGATTTCCGTTAACGAGGCGAAACTGGAACTTCTGGCCGCCGCTGGAAACAAGCGGGCCGGAAAGCTCCTCGCCTTGACCCGGCAGCCGGCCCGGTTTTTGGCCACTATTCAGGTGGGGATCACCCTGGCGGGTTTTCTGGGCAGCGCCTTTGCGGCAGATAACTTTGCCGAACGGCTCATGAGCCGGCTCCTTACCTTGGGGCTTCCCGTTTCAACGGCGACCCTCAAGGCCGCTTCAGTCGTAGTCATCACGATCATTCTGTCTTTCTTCACTCTGGTTCTGGGCGAGTTGGTTCCCAAGCGTATCGCCATGAAAAAAGCGGAGCCTCTGGCCTTTTTCATGAGCGATGTCATTTTCATCATCTCCCGGATCTTCTCCCCGGTGGTATGGTTCCTCACGATGTCCACTAATAGTTTGCTCCGGCTTTTCAGGATAGATCCCAACGCGGAAGACCCTGGGGTGACCGAAGAGGAGATACGCATGATGGTGGACGCCGGCAGCGAACAGGGTACTATTAACGCCCGGGAAAAAGAGATCATTCACAATGTTTTTGAATTCGACAACAAAACCGCCGCCGAGGTGATGACCCACCGGCTGAACGTTACCTTGCTCAAATTGAAAGATACTGATGGTGAATGGGAAACCACTCTGCTTGGAAGCGGACATACCTACTACCCGGTCTGCGGCGATACTCCGGATGACATCATCGGCGTTCTCAGCGCCACAGACTACTTCCGCCTCAAAGATCGCCGCCGCCGTACCGTGATGGATCTGGCGGTAAAGCCCGCCAACTTTGTGCCCGAATCGGTCAAGACGGATGTGCTTTTTAGGAACATGCGGCGCAGCCGCAACCATTTCGCGGTGGTCCTAGACGAATACGGCGGCATGGCCGGCATCATCACTATCCACGATCTCATGGAACAGCTTGTAGGCGATTTGGACGACGACAAGGCCGGAACATCGGCGCGGTTCCTTATTGAAAAGATGGAAAACCGGTGGTGGCGCATAAAAGGCGCTACGCCCTTGGAAAAGGTGGAAAAGGCCCTGGGGGTAAGCCTCCCGGTGAAGGATTATGATACCTTTGGCGGCTATGTGTTCAGCCTCATTGGGGAGATCCCTGAGGACGGCAGCACTGCGGAACTGAGGGATTCCGGGCTGGTGATCAATGTGCGGGAAGTCATGGAACGGCATCTTGAAACCGCTATTGTAAGACTTGCGGAAGAAAACGAAGATAGCGGAAAACCGGTTTAAGGCATAAAAAACGCCCGGCAAACTTAGACGCTTACCGGGCGGCGGTTTTCCGTTTTGAAGGGACTAGAAATACTTTAAAGCCCTTTATCCATTAGTTCTTGAGGCCCCGATTTGGATCACCCGTTTTTGAGAGCCTGCCCGCTTCTTAATTTCCAGATTTAGAAGGCCGTTTTTAAAATGGGCTGAGACTGAACCTGTGTCCGCATCTTCCGGCAGTCTGAAGGAGCGGCTGAAAGAAGCGCGTCGGCGTTCCCGCAGAAGGAATCGGTCTTCGTTCTCTTTCTTTCCCTCTTTTTTTGGGGATACATCCCGGGCGTTTTCTTCGTCTTTTTTGGATTCAATGGAGAGAGTCGTCCCGTCCACCTGGACCCGGACATTGCTCTCATCATAGCCTGGAAGTTCCGCTTCGATCAGATAGGCGTCGTCCGCCTCCCGGATATCTACCGGCGGAACCTGCCCGCTTTTCCCGAAAGCGGGTGTGAGAGGAGATTCCCCGAAGACGGACCCTATGTACCGGTCAAAGTCGTCCAGAGCCGTCTCGATGGTAAATGGATGAAGAGCTACAGTTTTCATAATAAATACCTCCTGGTATATTTTATGTTCCGCTCCAAACTCACCCGGCAACGCCGGCGTTTCGGCTGGAACGGTTGATTTAGTCCGGTATTACCGGCCTGCCGGAAACTGCTATGCCGATTCCCGGCGTGGAATCAGACGGTCCTTTGGGTTTTCCAAGACGCCGCTTAATTCCGCATTATATATAAAAGCAAGTTCCGTGCCACGTTTTGCGTGCAAACAAATTTACCTTGAAAAATCAGACTAGCTCCTTCCGTTAATTCTTTATATTGTAAAGAATTATATAAGGTGTTTTTTCCATATAAGATTAAGAGATAATTTCAGTTTTCAGAAAATTATAGTTTTCAAATGCCCCTTATGATTATCAGCATTTTGTTTCGCTGTTTTCAATTCAAAAAGATACACGGGTTTCTTTAAAATAAAATATCCGGGTCATTTTTTTCCTAAGCGTGTCAAATAAAAAATTGCAGTGTATCAGAAAGACACATAGAGCATGGCGGTTTTTCTACGGGGCTGGAAATTTGAATAATTATGAAATATCGGAGTAAGGGATAATAGCATTCTAGCGTAACATGAGATACTAAAATATTAATTTCGCCGTGCTTTGTTATTTGTCCCCCCGGTTTCTTCCGGCATGAGGGACCTCATAATACTCAGGCCGCCGGGAGCTGTCTCTACGGTCTTGTACGTACCGTCAGGGTTAAATTCATCCAGCAGTTGAACTATGGGGAACTTTGGATTTCCCGGATTCACATCCACCACCTGGCCTTTTTTGTTGTTTGAGAGCAGTACATATATGCCGATGGGGTAGATGGATAGAGAATAAACCAAAGCCCTGATTACGGCGGTGTCGTATTGTTTTCTTTCGTTTTTCAGGAGGTCCAGTATGCCGGTATGCCCGTCTTTGGCGTCTTTATAGGGGCGGACGTGGGTCATGGCTTCGTAGGAACAGGCTACGGCGATGATTTTGGCGTATTGGCTGATTTTATCGCCTGTGAGCTTTTTGGGGTAGCCTTCCCCATTTTCCCGCTCATGGTGTTCCAGGCAAGCCAAACTTACGCTCCGTGGAAAGCCGCAGGAATTGAGTATTGCGTAACCCTGTAAGGGATGACCCAGGATAATTTTCTGTTCCCCTGAGGAGAGAGAATGTTTGCTCAGATATATCCGCGGGGATACCTTGATCATCCCGATTTCATGCACCAGGGCGGCCGTCCCCAGTTCGATGAGTTGGCTGCCCCGCAATTTGAGGAACGATCCCAGTATAATTGATATAATCGTGGCGGCCGCCGTGTGATCCGCCAGGTAATTAAGGCCGTCTGTTTCGCGTTCATCCTGGGGGCGAATTTCAGAAAGCGGCGCAAAAAGCGGCGGAAGATTTTCAATCACCATGAGGAGGAGGCGGCTGTTTTTCACAATAGTATCGCAGACGTTTTTCATTTTTTCCGCCACCGCGTTAAATTCAAGCGTTCCTTGAGCCGCCGTTTCGGTAAAAACAGACTCCGCGTATTGCCGCAGCGACAGATAAAAATTTTCGGCCTGCTTGAGGCGGTCTCCGCCGTCATAGCCCGGTATTCCCGCCGTTTCCACGCCCTTGTTTTCGCCCGCGCCTCTTGAAGCGTATTCTCCCAGATTTTCACCAGAGCTAAGGATTTCCCTAAAATTCCAGTCGCTTAAAGAGCGTTTCAATTCTTCGGTAAAAGGCATTTCCGGCGCGGTTATAATAAATTTGTCGTCAATGTATGAAGCTTTGGTAAAATAGCTGCCTGTGGGAATGTTTTTAACGGGAAAACTACTCATTCCGTAACTCTTTGCTCCTGCCCGGCCTTTTAGTTGACTTAGCCATACCTTATGAGCTATCATGAATTTCTAAATTCCCGGCATAGGCGGAAAAGTGAAATTCAGGATATTTTCTATACCCAGCCTCATTTTTATTATAATGCTTTTTTTGCTTTTTGTCCCTGAATTTTTTGTTTTTCCTTTGACTTGGCGGAGGGCGCTGAACGTGAGACCGGAGACATGAGACCGGGAGACCGCGTTGAGACCGGAGGTTTCCGGTCTCAAAGCGGTCTCCCGGTCTCATAGCGCTTGCGCGGAACGATTGGCGGCGGGCACTGGAAAGTCCGCGGAGGGCTATGGAAGGTACGCGGAGGGCAATGGAAAGTCCGCGGAGGGCAATGGAAAGTCTGCGGAGGGCAATGGACGTGAGACCGGAGACCTGGAACCCTGCAACCTTCGGTTGCCTGAGACATGAGACATGAGACCGTGGAACCTGGGAACCGCAGGTTTGAGACCGGAGACCCTGCG
>JAITSE010000031.1 GCA_031288005.1 Treponema sp. | reverse complement strand
TCCTTACCCAATCTTCTCATCAACAAGTTTTTGAAAAAACATCTGGTCAGCAGGTTCTATTGCCACCTTCTTTCCAGACTCAAACTTGTTCATTCCGTCCTTCTGCTCTTCCGATAGTTCTTTGCCGCTAAAACGGGCCAAAAGATATGTTATCGCCTCTGTATCCTTAATGCGATCAATAGTTTTGCGTCTGACCGATTTGCAGCCAACTCCTTTGTAATTAAAAGCGAGTGGTTTCACAATAATATTTGCCGCATAATCGGCATCATCCTCGCTAACACGCTTATACATATCGTAACGTTCAATATCATCGTCTGTATAGTTGTCGTCATATTTTTCATCATTGACGATCACTTTTGAACCTTCTGCTTTGAATGCGCCTATATACCCGGCCCCGCCTCTTTTGAATAAAAACACAACATCACCGCTTTGTACTTGTTGAACCTGTTCTGTTCTCCATGATTCACCGTATTCAAAAAGGGCTAAAACATTGTTACCGCTCTCCAATTGCTTAATTTGTTCCTCACTAAACATCGCAAAATGCCAATAGTTCACGGGTTTTTGACTTTGAACATCAGCCGGCTGCTTGTCAACATTTTGTTCAACAATGGATGATGAAACGGATATGGTGCTTTCCAACAACTTTTTTTGAAGCCCAAATGACTTAAACAGGGCTCTTAAATTGTCTTTTGGAGACTTTTCGTCAGTTTTATCTTCGGCCAACTTTAAGGTTTTTTTAAGAATAAATGTTATTTGGGATGCGGCATCAATAGGGGAGCGATCCTCGGAAATCTCTTTTATTTGTTTTGTGATTTTCTTTATGTCCTCGTCCTTAAGATAAAAAACGAGCTGCTGAAAACAAATATTTCGCAACTGTATTAATTCTTCGCGTGTTACTTCTTCATCACTGAACATCCCCCAGAGATGCTCCATGAATTTTGAATAAACCTTAAGTTGGCCCTGAAATATCTTGATTGTGCGTTCCTTCTTTTCTTCCGCAGCCGCCTGGCCTCTAAGTAGTATTACCGTGATTACTCCGGTAATGGCCGCTCCTAACGCCGCGCCAATGAAGCTGCCCGGTATTTCATTTAGGCCTATTGCTTCAAATCGTACCGCGGACCAACAGATGAGCAAAAGACAGAGAATAGCAGCGATAATCAATACACGAGAAAAGATAGGGTTCTTCATCAAATCCTCCGTTACTTTACCGGTTGAAACATATAGTGTGCAAACATGACTTATTTTGCCTCACCGCCGGTAATCTCTTTGATATTATTCTTAACCATATCAATGATGTTCTGCTCATAATTTGCCCCCTTCGACAAATATGAGGGAAACCATACATTAAGGTAAAGTTTATGCTCCTTGACCACGTAATCGATCTCATTTTTGTTCTTTACATCCTCCTTCTTTATGCCTAAATCATTGGCAAAATTCCAGAAGACATTACCAAAAATAATAATCTGCGGATCATAGGCTTTAAGTTGCCACAGTAATATTGGCTTCCAAAACTCATACTCCTGCGCAATTTTGGTAGATTTTGAAAAACGCCCTGCCGGCATTTTGTTGATGTCCACATACGCGATTTCCTGAAAAACTTTTGACATATTTTTATCGATTTTTGGGAGTGTATCGTATGGCTGGAAATCATGCAGTAACGAGTATGTAACATAAGTCATCGGCCGCCATGTTGGGGTATTCCCGTCATGATCTTCTTTCTCAAAAGCATCATGCCAGCTCCAGCCTCCGCCTTCATATTCGACGCCTCCCCCTTCACGCCCTTCTTTCAAAATCCAGCAAATCCGATATTTGCTCCTGCCGTATTTTTCGGGATTTATGCCATCATAAATAGGCCATGCCTTATCACTCGTTTTGCCGCCATCCTCGGCGAGACGATCAACAAAACTCTGAATAAGAGTTTCCTGCTCATTGAGATAGTCAATACGCTGCTCCGCGTTGCTGAATTTATCTAAGTCCATTCTCCCTCTGTTACAGCTTGTGCCATGTATGAAAGTGTTTGTTCTCACAAGTTGTGATGTTCTGCGGTGTCGATTTATACCTTTCAATCGTCAGCCCGCATTTGCGACATTCGTATGCCGCATCCAAGGCTCCTTGAGCAAACGTGCCGTGAGAAGCCACAATAAGTTTTCTTTTAACCGGCATGGTACGCCATAATACACCTCATAACATTTTCTTGTCAAGCAAAATTTTAATTCTGTCATTAACAAGCGATTACTTCACCCCCTTAATTAACAAGCGATTCGTTCACCCCTAATGACAAAACGCAAAATTTTACAAGGCTCAGGTCCCTTACAGGCTCCTCCAAAAACTTCATACAAGGTTCTGGAGAGGCGATCCGGCCTTTTTTGGTCTTTTGAGTCCTTTTAGCCGTTCTGATAAAAAGGGAAAAATTGGCCTCCGAAAATTTGGGCGCTTGGGGGGGTGAACGATTCCCTCGTTATTGACAGCAAAATTTTTATTCGGAAATTCTGGTTTAATACCCCGCCTGGCCTCAGAGCGAGCGCTTGCCGCGGCCCAAACAATGCAACGCTCACAAAAATTTGGTAGTAGACCCCACAATTGATAAATTTCCTTGCAGAACGAACCTCGTAAACGATGTAACACTTACGAGATACCGCGCAGCTCTGCTGTGCGGAGGTTCATTGGCGCTTACTATTGCCGCCTCTTTTTCGATCTCGGCCGCGCGGACAGTATTCACTTGGCTCACCGCCATGGTCTTCTCCGCGGTAATTTTGCTTTCCTCCGCGATTGCCTGCTCCGCCTGCTGCTTTGCGATACCGACCGCCTGCTCCGATTTTGCCGTCGCTTCTCCCGCCGCCCGGGCCGCCATAGCTTTTTTTACCTCAACCTCTTTCGTTGATTCTATTTCCGCTTCCTGCGCCTTTTGCCTGTTAAGCGCCACAGTTACCCGGGATTCCTTTTCTATTTCCGATTTTTTCTTTGCCATAATGTCCTGTATTACACTGCTGTCTTTTGCGTCTTTTATGTCCATTAATTCAATATTCTTTACAGGCACAATGCCCCACTGCGCGAGTTCCTCTTTAACATCGTTGGTGAACTGCTCCCCGTAAATTGACCGTTCCTGCATGATGGATTCAAGATCCGATTTTGCCATAATCGACCTTACCGATCCCTGCACGATTCCCGCGAGGTGGTCTTTAAGCTCCGCCATATTTTCAACTTTTTGCGCCGCCTGATTCGTGTCGGCTATACGGAAAAAAGCCTTTACATCAACCGTAAAAGGCAGCCGGTTTTTGTCATAAGCCTCGTAGCTGTTCAGGTCAAGATCAAAGTTACTCACCGGAAGTTCGCGGACCGTAACCCCGAACAAAGGCAGCCAGACAGGCCATTTATAATAAACATTGCCCGCCGGCTGGCCTACGCCATAGGATACCGTTGTTTTGGAACGCTGAATAATGTGGACCGTATTCGCCGGGACGATGCGCCTCAGCTTGAGTATGTTGTGTGTCAGTATTATAAAAATAATTAATGCCGTAACTATTGCCGCGATAAAAAGAATCTGATCTAATTGAATCATAAAAGCTCCTTTACCGTTAAAAATATATAATAGCGGCTTACATTTTTACAAGAATCTCCGCCAGCGCGGCGGCAAGCTTCCCGTGTTCTTCCTTTTCCCAATGTATGCCGTCCGCGGCGCTGCTCTTGATAAGCGCGCTTGAGTCAAAGTAAGCCGCTCCGCATTCTTCCGCGGCCTGCCTGTAATAGGGGGGAAGGCGGCGCGAAATTTCCACGCAGTCGCCAAACATATCCCCGAATTTTTTTCTGAAGTCAGGCGAATCCACCGCTGGAGGAGGACACACTATGAGAACTTTTGGAGCGGCGTCCCCGGGGCCGGTACAGGAATTCATGGCGGCAACAGCCGTCCGTCTAATCGAGCGGCCTATATCAAAAGGGGAAGGCGTAAAGCGCCGTTTCAGGTCGTTGGTGCCAAGGAGGATTACCACAATGTCTATGGGCTTATGGCTTTCAAGGATGGGAATAAGATGCAGCAGCCCGTTCCGGCCTCCTTCCACGGGATCATCCCGGGCGCAGGTCCTGCCGCACTGGCCCTCCTCAACCACCCAATAGGCGGGATCATCCGGCGGACGGCCCTTGTTGAGTATTTTTTGCAAAACCCCAGGCCAGCGGGTATTATGATCAAACCTGAGGGCCCGCGCTGGATCATAGCCCCAGGTATTTGAGTCGCCGTAGCAAAGAATAGTTTTCATGTCATTCATACGATTTCATACCTTTGCGTCCCTTGCAATCCGTGCGGACCTGCGGGCCGTGCAACCTTCGGTTGCCTTGGAGTTTTGCGAACTTTTGAACAGCGCGGCCCTTGCGGGCCGCAGTGCAGCCGCTGGTTCGCAAAACTCCCCGGGGCTGATTCCCGGGGTTTTTCCCCGGGGTTTTCCCCTGGAATCAGCCCTTAGGACTATGGAGTTTTGGGAACCCTGCAATCAGGCAAAGCCTGATTGCTAAGGAGTTTTGCGAACTTTTGAACAGCGCGGCCCTTACGGGCCGTAGTGCAGCCGCTGGTTCGCAAAACTCCCCGCATTTTCCCCCGGGGTTTTTCCCCTGGAATCAGCCCTTAGGACTATGGAGTTTTGCGGAATCAAAACAGCCCTCCACACCAAAAACAGCCCGCAAAACTCCTAAGCAAACCGGCCCCGCCGGTTTGCACGGCCCCGCCGGTTTGCACGAGCCATTCGTAGAACTAGTGCGGGGAGTTTTGCGGAATCAAAACAGCCCTCCACACCAAAAACAATCCGCAAAACTCCTAAGCAAACCGGCCCCGCCGGTTTGCACGGCTCCACCGGTTGCAGGCTTGCGTTTTCACTCTCAAAGAACTATATATAAAAATATGGGCGTCTCGCTTTCACCCTACCGCTTGGCAAAGGCCAGGGATCTATATAATTTATTCACTGTTTTTAACTCCTGCTCCTGGCAGCTTCTTGTGGGGCCGATCCTCACCATTCTGGCGATGCGCCTCAACGCATCTTCCACTGTCATCGGCCTAATCAACGCTCTGGTTTACGCGGCTTTCTTTTTCCTGCCCCTGGGGAAGGTCTTGAGCAAAAAGCTCTCCATTATCAAAGTCTACAGCGCGGCCTGGATTTTCAGGGCCCTGGGCATGATACCCGCGCTCCTGGTTCCGGCCGCTGTTTCAGCCGGGCGGCCTGATATAGGCGCGGGCCTTATTGTACTTGGGGCCTTCATATTTCACGCAAGCCGGGGCATAGGGATGATTGCCAACAACCCCGTGCTGGATCAACTGGCCGCGGGGCCCGACAGAGGCGGCTACTTGACGCAGGTTCAGATTATCAACAGCGCGGCGGCAATGTTTTCGAGCTTCGCCATCGCCGTAATTTTGGGCAGAGAGCCGCCGCTTTTTCTTTACGCGATCCTCATTGCCGCGGGGATCGCCTGCGGACTTGCGGGCGGCGGTATGCTTCTGAAGCTGCCGGAGCCGGAAAAAGCCGGGGGGAGCCGGAATAGTTTTTTCGGCGTCTTCCGGGAAGCCTTTTCCAGGCCGCAGATTAAACATTTTATCATCGTGCTGATGCAGGTAGTTTTTGTATCCGCCATCGTCCGGGCCTTTATCACCGTCTACGCCCGGGAAGCATTCAATCAAGGGGACGGCATGGTCGCCCTGTATTCGGTGTTCGGCGGAATGGGAAATCTGATGATAGGGCTGCTGATTAAATTTCTTGTTGACAGAATCGGGGTAAAGCCCATTTACATTGTCTGTACAATTACCGGCCTTGCGGGAATGCTCCCTCTGATTTTTTTCCCGGAATCCGCGGCGGGCAACACTATTACTGTTGTCCTTTATCTTTCCTTTATGTTTTTTATCATTAACTTCGCTTTCCTGGGAGCGGAGGGCGTCGCGCAGACTTACTTTCTTGCGCTGGCTCCCGCGGAATTGATGATGGACATGGGGATTCTTTATTTTTTAATGTTCGGGATTTCAGGCGCGGCCGGCTCTTTTTTTGCGGGTCTTTTTCTTGATATGTTCACGGGTTTTGGACTTTCGGTTTTTATTTCCTACAAAATTCTTTTCGGCCTCCTTATAGCCGTCTGCGTTGTCATTCTCAGCCTCCAGCGGAAGCTGGCCCCGCTTGGCTCCCTGCCTTTCCGGGGCGCCCTGGAAATTATGTTTTCGCCCAGAGACCTCAAGGCTATCACCCTGCTGGAAAAACTGGACAAGTCAATGGACACAAACGAAGAGGAGGCGCTTCTTGACGCTCTCCACGAGACGCCCTCAAGCCTGTCCCTCCAGGGGCTTTTGAACAGGGCCCGTTCCCCCAGGCTGACGGCGCGCCAGGAATCGCTGCGCGCCCTGGGAGCGCTGCAAACTCTGAATGAGGATGCGGAGAAAGCGCTCATGGCGGATTTGATCAACAATCCCTACACTACCGCCTACTACTCCGCCCGGATTCTCGGGACGCACGGCTGCTGCGCGGCAATACCGCTGCTGCGGGAACTGGTTTCATCGGAGGATTATATGCTGGCAGGAGAAGCCATGATTGCCCTGGCGCGGCTTAAGGACGAAGCCTTCCGGCCCCGCATTGAAGAGATTATCGCGGCCACAGGCAATCCACGGCTTAAAATCATGGGCGTGGAGGCTTTTGGCATCTACCGTTCTCCCAACTCCCTTTCTACGCTTCTGGATATACTGCGCGGCCCCGACCCTCCGCCCTATCTCCGGGATCAGGTGGTGCTGTCTATGGCCGACATTCTGGGAACGCAGAACAGTTTCTACCAGCTTCTTGTCCGTTTTCTGGAGGATAATTCTCTGGCTCAGGCTCTCGCCATGGACGAGGCTGAGGCGGCCGTTGAATTTTACTATTCCGCTTTTGGCGGCTGGAAAACCGGCCGGAAAAAAAGAGCCTTGGCTGAAATCGACAAACAGGCCAAAATTCTGCAAACAGCGGCTTCGGCATATATGCGAGACTACAGCGGCGCTCTTCTTTCGCGGTGGATTCTGGAAATCCCCGAAGACGCCGCGGCAACGCCGGAAAAAGTGATCCTCTCTGAGGCGGCGCTGGATGATGAGCTTGTTTCCCACACCCGGCTCAGGCTTCTCATTGTCCACTGGGCCGCCTGGGAGTTGAAAGTTTGGACCCGCCGGCTAAAAAGCTAACGCCGGGCTTCACTGACGGAAATCAGCGGGCTTTACCCCGCTGGCCTGTAAGTTCCAAATAAGCCAGTTCCGCAAGGCCAAAGCCTGAGTTCCGGGTAAAGTCTTTGGCGTACTCGTCGTAGAGCATATCCTCGTACATTTGTCCCGCAAAGCCTGTATCTATAAGTTTGGATTTTTGCACCGTGTTCCGCATCCCGGTGATGAGGGTTTTGACAAGAAAAGTCTCCAGGGCTTCGCACTGCTCATAGAGTTTACCGGCCTTGTCTATGACGGGCTTCCGGCCAGAAAGAGCAGCGTCCGCCGCTGCTCCTGAGTCCCCGCTTCCTCTTTCGGAGGATGCGTCACGGAGCCTGTCCAGGATGCCGGCAAAGGCCGTGTCAGCCCCTTGCGAAGCGGTTTTAGCGCCGCCGCTTCCTGCGCCGCTGCTTGCTGCGCCGCTTCCTGCGCCGCTAATCCCCGCGGAAAACGGAACCAGCGGCGTACTATTCAGATAAGAACCCAGAGCGCTTATATCCATAACGCCTATCTCTTGAGGCCCGTAGCTGTTGCCAGCATATTGTCGCTGGTCTGTATTGTCTTGGAATTGAACTCATAGGCCCGCTGGGCCACAATAAGGTCCACCATTTCCCGCACCACCGAGACATTGGACATTTCCAGGAATTTATGAATAACCTGGCCCATGCCGTCATAACCGGGCCGCCCCGCTATGGGGTCGCCGGAAGCGCTGGTTACTTTGAAGAGATTTTCCCCGGCCGCGGTGAGGCCGCCTGGGTTTGGGAAGCGGTATAACTCTATGCGGCCCACATCCACAGGATCATCCGAGCCGGGAATCTTTACCGAAACCAGGCCGTCTTTGCTGACAGCGATAGTTTGGGGAAGGAAGTTCTCTGGCATGATGATGTCAGGCAGAACCCAATAGCCGTTGGAAGTAACAAGCCGCCCGTCGGAATCGACTTTGAAAGCGCCGTCCCGGGTGTAGGAATAAGTCCCGTCATACATCTGAATCCTAAAGAAACCTTCGCCCTGTATCGCCATATCGTAGACATTTTCAGTGTTCTGAAGGCCCCCCTGGCTGAACATACGCTGCGTCGCGGCAAGTTTTACCCCGTGGCCCATCTGTATGCCCACGGGAACCACCGTGTCCTCGGTGGCGGGAGTTCCGGCGGTCTTGACGGTCTGATATAGCAGGTCCTCAAAGTCGGCCCGCATCTTCTTGAAACCGGAAGTATTCACGTTTGCCAGGTTGTTGGAAATCGTATCGATATTCGCCTGCTGCCCAATCATGCCGGCCGCGCCGGTCCATAAACTCCGTACCATTCACTCCTCCTATGCGAACCGGGACGCCTGGTTTATGAGAACGCCAAGCATGGAATCGCCGGTTTGAATCACTTTCTGGTTGGCTTCGTAGGCCCGGTTCACTTCGATCATCTGCACCATTTCTACCACAGGGTCCACATTGGAAGCCTCGGTAAAACCCTGTATCACCCGGGGCCTGGCCTCTCCTTCCATGACCCGCGCTTCCCCGGAAGTATCCGTGGCCCGGTAAAGGCTTGATCCCTGTTTTTGAAGATAGCGGTCCAGGTCGAAATCCACAATCTTCAAGGTGTCAAGAAGCGCCGTATCCCCCCATGCGTTATTTTCCCTTGATACCAGAAGCTCTGGATCATCCGCATATTCCCTGTTAATCCAGACCCGTCCGTCCTTGTCAACCTGAAAGTTGTTTGCCTTGACATGGAGCGGGCCGTTCTCTCCAAGCACGGGATAGCCTTCTTTAGTTTCAAGGAAACCCTCTTTCCCAAGATGAAACGAACCATTCCGGGTATAACGCTCGCCCCAGGGAGTCGCCACCGTGAAAAAGCCCTTTCCGTCCAGGGCGAGGTCAAAATCGCTCTGACTTTCCTTCAGCGCTCCCTGTTCAAAGCGGGTGAAAAGCTCGTTCAGTTCCACCCCTGTCCCCAACTTTCCAATAACGGGCGCGGCGTCGCCTGAGCCGAAAGGATGCCTGTACACTCCGTCATCGCTCATCCTCCGCATAAGGAGTTCCGGGAAGGCTTTGTGAAGGGCAAGGTCCTTTTTATAGCCGTCCGCATCCGCGTTTGCCAGATTGTTCGCCACCGTGTCGAGCCGCCACTGCTGGGCCCTCATGCCGCTTGCGCCGGTATACCAGCTTCTAATCAAATTGAACCTCCGGAAAAGCCCAGGACTAAAGGTTCAGGGCCTTATTTACTTATCGGCGCGGAGGGAAAAAAATTTTAGACCCCATTCGATTTGAAACCAATTAGGCTTTCCCATCGGAAACTTCGGAAACTCCGTTTCCGAAGTTTCCGCGTTTCCGCAACTTAAGTTTTTGGGAAAGCAACCTTATTTTTCGCAGTTTTGCCGAACCATCGGTTCGCGGGCTGAAAGTCAGAGAAACTACAAGAGCCGTAAGCTCAAGACTGTCCCAAAAAACTGCTAAGCATTCTGTGGTAATTTGCAAAGCAACCCGCAGGGTTGCACAAGCGCAGCTTGCACAAATTACCACAGAATGTAGTTTATTTTATTTGGGGAAATACCGTTTCAGCAGTCCCCGGAAACCAGCGCCATGGCGGGCTTCATCCCGGGCCATTTCGTGGACCGTGTCATGGATGGCGTCATACCCGCGCTCCTTGGCGCGTTTAGCTAAATCTGTCTTTCCCGCGCAGGCGCCGTGTTCGGCCTCCGCCCTAAGCTGGAGGTTTGTCTTTGTGCTGACGCTTATGCATTCGCCCAAAAGTTCCGCGAATTTCGCGGCGTGTTCGGCTTCCTCAAAAGCGTAGCGCTTGTAGGCTTCGGCTATTTCTGGATAGCCTTCTCTTTCGGCGACCCGGCTCATGGCAAGGTACATACCAACTTCGGTACATTCGCCGTTGAAATTCATGCGAAGGTCCGAAAGGATATCCTCTTCAACGCCTTTAGCAACGCCGACTACGTGCTCCGCGGCCCAGCCGGCATCCCCAGACTGTTCAATAAATTTGGACGCCGGAGCTTTGCACTGGGGGCAAAACTCCGGGGGAGCGTCCCCCGTGTGGACATAGCCGCAAACGGAACAAACAAACTTCTTCATAAAAAACCTCTCCTTATGAATTAAAAAAATTAAACGGCACAAGCCGCTTGTTTACAAAAAAAATTCCCGATCAGCTTAAACGGCCTTCGAGGATCCCATTTCAGGCGGGATCATTGCCTCCATCCCGAGCGGCTTCCGTACATTCCCGGCAAAGGCCGTAGTACACAGTCTTACGGTAGTCTATGATGAAGCCGCCTATCTCCATTTCCTCTTTCGTTCCCATGAGGCGTTCATCATCTGCCATACAGGGAATATCGGCTATCTTGCCGCAGCGGCAGCAGACCAGGTGAGGGTGGGGACTGACCTGCCCATCAAAGCGTTCCTCCCCGTTCACAATATCGACGGAAACAACAGAGCCTTCTTCCCGGAATAAATTGATGTTCCGGTACACGGTTCCCAGAGACAGGGACGGGATATAAGGCTTAAGTCTGTCGTAAATCCATTGCGCCCCAGGATGTGATTGCGTAGACTGTATGGCCGCCAAGATAGCGTCCCGTTTGTTACTATGTTTTCGCTCCATGTCCCGTATAAACTCCCTGGCGCAAAAGGCTCTCCAAAACCAGCATTGAACTCTCGGTTCATCAAGCTAAAGCTTTCTCTATTTAGATTGCCTTATTGATATTATAATAATAATGATTACTATTATTATAAATATAACTTAATCAAAAAGAAATTGCAAGAAAAATTTTGCAAAAATATGGGGAAAAATTGCCATATTGAAACATTAATCCAAGCCTAGTATATTGAGCTTGTTCCATCGGACCATCGGTTCGTAGAACCGCGGTCCGCACCCGGTTGGTCTTGGAACAAGTTCTTCGAAAAACCGGCCAAAGCGGATTAAAAGCCCTCAGACCAGAAGTCAGGCCCGGTTTTCTATTAAATCCAAGGAAGCTTGACATGCTTCGCTTGTGTTCAAAAAACTGAAGTTCGGAAACATCGAAAACTTGTTTCCGATGGAACAGCCTCTATTGGACTTGTTCGGCGGAAACAGAGTTTCCGAAACCTATTTTACTGAACCCTATCGGGTTCGGGTTATCGAACAAGTCTTGCAAAATGCTCTGCATTTTGCTGTTTTTGAACGGAAATTGTTCGATAACTTCAGTTATTGAACAACTCTATTAGCTTAATTATTCAGGTAAGGCTATTTTATATAGGCGTTTTGGATAGTCCCTAAATTCCGGCGGCTCCATATAAAGGGCAATGCTGAGGCCAAATTCAGAATTATTTTTATTTATTTTATATTGAGGAATTTTATGCAGTCATTAGGTATCAACATAGGGTCTACCAGTCTAAAGATGGTGTTAGCCGATACTGAGCGTCCCGCCGGGCTTTCCCCGGTTATCTGGAGCGCGGCCCTTCCTCACGAAGGGGATTTCACCCAAGCGGTGCGGAAGCTTCTGGCGGAGGGGCGGATCCCTTCGGGGATTCCCGCCCTGGTAACCGGCAACGAAGGGCGGTTCATGTTCGAGACCGCGGGTACCCTGGAGCCTCTTTGCGTAGAGGCCGCCCTGAGGGCGCTGGACTTGAAGGCCGGCGCGGTGGTGAGCATGGGCGGGGAGGACCTGGTGGTCTATTCCCTGGACGCCCAGGGCAAGATCGTCAATAACTTTTCCGGGAACAAGTGCGCTTCCGGGACCGGGGAGTTTCTGAAACAGCAGCTTGCCCGTATGGACATGACTGTGGATGACATAGCTAAGACGCCTGACACCGCCACGGTATATCCCTTGTCCACCCGCTGTTCGGTGTTCATGAAAAGCGACTGTACCCACCGGCTCAACAAGCGGGAGGCTGCGAAGGACGACATTGTTCTTTCCCTTTCTGATGTGATGGCCGTCAAGGTCATAGACTTCCTCAAGCGGGCCAAGGTTTCGAGCGGCCGGGTGGTCCTGACCGGGGGTATAACCCTGAACCGGCATATTGTCCGGTTTATCCGGGAAAAGGCTCCGCAGATCGAATTCATCATCCCGGAAACCGCGCCGGTCTTTGAGGCCCTGGGGGCGGCGGTCATGGCTCCCGAATCCGGAAGCCCCCTTCCCCAGGCGGATAAGCTTCTGCGTCCCAACGCCGTCCGTTTTGGGACCCTGGGGGCCCTGCGGGACTGGCAGGACAAGGTGCGGTTCTTTGAGGCAAAAGAAGGGGCGGTCAAGGCCGGCAGGAAGTACATCCTGGGGGTGGACGGCGGGTCTACCACGACCAAAGCCTGCCTTGTGGACGCCGAAACCGACGAGGTTGTGGCAAGCCACTACGGCAGGACCCACGGGGACCCGGTTAAGGCCCTCAAGGAGTGTCTGCGGATCATCCAGAACAAGGCGTCGGCTGATACGGGGGACAGGAAGGTGGACATCGCCCTGGCGGCCGCTACCGGGTCTTCCCGGGAAATTCTTGGGGTGTTCCTGGAAACCCCCGGAGTCTACAACGAGATCATCGCCCACTCGGTGGGAACCACCTATTTTGACCCGGAGGTGGAAACGATTTTCGAGATAGGGGGCCAGGACGCCAAGTATGTGCTTCTTAAAAACGGGGTTCCCATAGACTACGCCATGAACGAGGCCTGTTCCGCCGGGACCGGCTCTTTCCTGGAGGAGTCCGCCGCCGGGGACTTGTCGATTCACAGCGCCAAGGACATAGGGCCGGTTGCCCTTCACGCGGACGCGCCCCTCAAATTCGGGGAACACTGTTCGGCTTTTATCAATTCGGATATACGCAAGGCGGTACAGCAGGGGGCCAGCAGGGAGAACATCACCGCGGGGATCGTCTGTTCCATTGTGGCGAACTACCTTAACCGGGTTGTGGGGAATCGTACTATAGAAGGGAAGATTTTCCTCCAGGGCGGGGTAGCCAAGAACCCGGCTGTGCCTCTGGCCTTCGCCATGATGCTTGAGAAGGAAATCCTTGTGCCCCCCGCGCCGGAACTCATGGGATGCTTCGGGGTGGCCCTCCTGGCCAAGCGGAAACAGGCCGACGGGCTTTTGAGCGAAAAGGCTGTGGATATAGACGAGCTGCTGGCCCGGGAAATAGGGTACGAGCGGGTCTTCAAGTGTCAGTCCTGTAACAACTACTGCCCGATTCAGGTCCTCAACGTGAACAGCCACAAGTATATGTTCGGGGGCCGGTGCAACAAGTACACCAATATGCGTAAGCAGGCGGCGGTTTCCGGCTCCGCGGACGCGCCGGTTCTCGACTATGTGGAAAGGCGGCAAAAGTTACTATTTGAAGACTTCGTTCCCCCGGAAGATCAGGATATCCGCTCCTCTGTCCCCCGGCGGGACTACACTGTGGGAATACCCCGGGCTTTTTCCGTCCATACTCTGTACCCCCTCTACGCCTGGTTTTTCCATGAACTGGGGATAAAGACCATACTTTCTACCGAGGTGGTTCACGCGGGAGTGGCCCGGGCGGAATCCACCTACTGCTTCCCCGCGGAGATTGCCCACGGGGCGGTGCAGGACTGCCTGGACAAGGGCGCCGGCTACGTGCTTCTGCCCCATTTCCGGGATATGCCGAGCTATGAAAGCGCGGTGCACGCCAACTTCTGCCCCATTACCCAGAGCCTTCCCTATTATATCGAGAAGGCTTTCCCTGACATTGATAAAAACCGCTTCCTCCCCCTGGTGGTGAGCTTCAAATTCGGGGAGGAAAAGGCCCTGGAGCTTTTCACGGCGATGACCGAGAAGCTGGGCATAAGCGCCGCCGAGACCGCCGGCGCTTTCAGGAAAGCCCTGAATATGCAGACGGCTTATTTCAGCGCCGTCAAAACCCTGGGGGAAGAAGCCCTGGCGGAGGCCCGGAAGTCAAACCGTCCGGTGATCGCCCTTTTGGGCCGGCCCTATAACGCCTTTACCGCCGAAGCCAACATGGGCATCCCCCGGAAATTTACCACCCGGGGCTACACGGTTGTCCCCTTCGACATCCTTCCCTTTGCGGAAGAAGAGATATTCCCCAATATGTACTGGTACTACGGCCAGCAGGATGTAAAGTCCGCGGCGCTCCTTAAAAACGAGGACAATATCTATATTACCTACATAACGAATTTTTCCTGCGCGCCGGATTCATTCATCCTTCATTACATCAAATGGATCATGGGGCAGAAGCCCTTCCTGGTCCTGGAACTGGATTCCCATTCCGCTGACGCCGGGGTTGATACCCGCGTGGAAGCCTTTCTGGACATCATAGACGGCTACCGGGCCAAAAGGACGAGCCTTGAAAAAGAGCGCTACAACAACGGCTGGCGTTTTACGGCGGAAAAGATACCCGGCTCTTCCTCCTTTAACCTGCGGGTGGACAATGACAAGACGGGCGAGAAGGTTCCCATCATAGGGAACAAACGGGTGAAGGTGCTGCTCTCCAATATGGGGGCTATTTCCACCGAGTACGTAGGCGCCGCGCTCAGGCGGATCGGGGTCAACGCCGAGGCCCTGCCTGTGGCCACGCCCAAGACCATACAAGTGGCCCGCGCCCACGCTTCCGGGAAGGAGTGCGTCCCAAGCCACCTGCTCCTGGGCAGCGCGCTTCAGTTTTTTTTCAGCAAGAAGTACCGCAAGGACGAGCTTTACCTCCTCTTTGTACCCATCACCTCAGGCCCCTGCCGGACCGGCCAGTATTACGTCTTCTACGAAAACCTCTTCCGGGACCTTCGCCTTGAAAATGTCGTGGTAATGATCCTTTCGGCTGACAATTCCTATGGGGAGCTTGGCTCAGGCTTTGCAAAGGCCATGTGGAAGGGCCTTGTGCTGTCAGACTACCTCAAGGACATTCAGACCGCGCTCAAAGCCCTGGCCGCGGATCCGGTTAAGGCAGAGGCGGATTTTGAAAGCTCCTGGCGCGGGGTCATGGCCGCGGTGGAACACAATCCCAAGCGGGTCTGGAAGGAGCTTGAGCGGGTCGCCCAGGACGTGAAGAAGATTCCCCTGAAGCGCCGCCTTGCGGACTGCCCCAAGGTGCTCGTCGTGGGGGAAATCTATGTGCGCCGGGACGACTTTGCCGTGGGGGAACTTACCGACCTGATGAGCGAGCGGGGCATCGTGGTAAAAGTGGCGGGCATCGCGGAGTGGATACATTACCTGGACTTTGTGCGGGAGTATTCCTACAAAAAACTCCTTAATATGCGGAAGAAGGGAACGCGCCTTTTCTCCAAACCCTGGAGGGACCTGCGCGGGCTCGAAATCGAGGAGTGGTGGAAACATTCGGTGGAAAAAAAGGCGCTTGGGATTCTGGAGCCTACGGGCCTTATCCCCAAGACGCCCCACAATATGCACGAGATCATGAAGAACGCCCAGAAGTATTTCGTGAACCTTGAGCTTAACTCGGAAATCGCGGTTTCAAGCGGCGCGGCTGCCACGGCCATGGAGGGGGACTACTCAGGCATCGTGAACATCAGCCCCTTCGCCTGTCTCATAGGCCGGGTGATTGAGGGCCTCTTTACCCCCTGGGCGCGGGAGCGGAACTACCCTGCCCTGTCGGTGGAGGTGGACGGCAACCTGCTGCCGCCGAACATCGTGAACAAGCTCAATATCTTCATGGTCAACGTGCTGCGCTTCAAGGGCGCAGGCGATCTTTCCAGCCTGGTGGACGAGTGCAATCAGGCGGAGCCTGAGACCGGAGGTCTCAAGATTGGTTAGGAGTTTTTTGACCCCTTGAGGGTCAAAAAACTCCATGCATTGCTTTCCGGGGCTGTTCCTCATGCTAAAGTTCATATTTAAAGAAGAAGCCGGGCCTGAAGCAACCGCGCAGCGCTTGCAGCCCGGTACTTTGCTAAGGATCAATCCGGGGACAGTAGTCCGTGCGGACTACTGTCCGCAAGGACTACTGTCCGCAAGGACCGCACAAATTGCACTTGAACAAGGATTCTGTAGGCTGTAAATTAACATTTAGCCCCCCGCGCTTAGGCTGATTCTCTCCTTTGAATTTAGTTTTGTTGTATTTTAACGCGGGGGGCTTTTTTTTAGGGGCTGGTTTGAGATCCTCCGGGTCTCTTCTGCCGGCGGCGGGGGACTTTAACGCATATAACGGGGAGTTCAGCGCCCACCGGGAGGAGTTTAGCG
>JAITSE010000022.1 GCA_031288005.1 Treponema sp. | reverse complement strand
AAAAGCTGGTTTCCAAAAATTATAAAAACATTGAAGCCAACCGGCTCCGTTTATATCTGTGGCGACTGGAAAAGCACATTTTGTTTATATCTAGTTATGAGAGACTATACAGTTATTCGCAACAGAATAATATGGCAGCGGGAAAAGGGCAGAGGCGCAAAAGCAAATTGGAAAAACGCGACGGAGGATATTTGGTTTGGAACAAAGACTGATGAATATTATTTTAATGTTGATGCGGTAAAACAAAAGCGCCGCGTCATCGCGCCGTATAAAGAAAACGGCAAACCCAAAGATTGGGAAGAAACTGTTGATGGAAATTTTCGGTTGACTTATCCCAGCAATTTTTGGGATGATATTTCTATACCGTATTGGTCAATGCCGGAAAATACCGACCATCCTACACAAAAACCGGAAAAGTTAATTGCTAAACTAATTTTGGCAAGTTGTCCAGAAAATGGAATAGTGTTAGACCCATTTTTAGGTTCAGGAACAACATCAGTTGTGGCAAAAAAATTGGAGCGTAAATATGTTGGCATTGAAATAAACGAAGAGTATTGTTGTTGGGCTGAAAAGCGTCTGCAATTATCTGACAATAATAATAATATTCAAGGATATTCAAATGGCGTATTTTGGGAACGGAACACGCTAAATTTGCAATTAAAAGAAACCAAAAAAAATGCACAAACTGAAATAAACGGACGAAAAACAACGACGTTGTTTGAAGTAATGTTGTATGGAAAGTAAATTGTTTATATCAAAAATTCGTACGAAAATTGAGAATACCGTTAGTGCTTTATTAAACTGTAATCAATTAATGAATTACAACACGGTGAATAGTCCCCGTGCTGTAGGAGATGCGATTCAGGGATTTTTGGAAAAGAACATCGTAAAATGTCTTCCGAGTGAATTAGTAAAAAATATAAATACGTCTTTTGCGCGGCGCTCAATGGCTGATCTGGCGTTTGAAGATATAGCCAGAAATTATTATGTTGTTGATATTAAAACACATAATCGTAATACTAATTTCAATATGCCTAATCTCACTTCGATTGAACGTTTAGCGCGGTTTTATGGTGACAACAAAAATTATTTTGTTCTTCTGCTGGTCTCATACAAGACAGTAGAAGATAGACTCACATTTGATAATTGTGTATTTGTTCCAATAGAATATCTTGATTGGTCGTGTTTAACGTTAGGCGCATTGGGCTGGGGACAAATTCAAATAGCCAATTCGAATATTATAAAAATTAACATGGAGAATACACAAAAGAAATGGATGTTGCAATTATGCGATACTTTGGATTTATTTTATCCAAATGAAATAGCAAAAATTACTCAACGGATTGATTATTTCAGAGGTATAAGAGAATATTGGGAAAATCAGCCTGATTAAAAGAGCATGGACACATCGCATAACAGGACTGTTTACGCTTCGCCGCCAGTAGGCGGCTTGGGCTACGAAAAACCGCAGTCGGGCTAACGCCCGACTGCGGTTTTTCTCCGCCACATTTTGGCCCGCCGCAATGCTACGAATTGCTTTATGGGCGGGCCAAAATGTCGTAAACAGCCGGAATCGTTATGTGCAATTGGCCTAAAATTTTTCTGGGAAAATATAAAAAACACTTGATACACCAGTCCAAATATAATATTATATAAATACTGGAGGAAAATATGGCAATAAATTTGAAAAATGATATAAAACCTATCTCTTATATAAAAACCAATGCGGCTGAAATGATGAAATATGTAAATGAAAGGAAAAATCCTATTGTCATTACTCAAAATGGGGAAGCTCGGGCTGTTTTAGTTGATATAGAAACATATCAGGAAACCCAAGATGCTTTCGCCTTAATAAACCTTATAAAAATTGCCGAAAAAGATATGCAGGATGGAAATGTAGAGCCAGCGGATAAAGCATTCACAGAATTAAGAAAGGAAATACTTGAAAATGGCTGAAGAAATAAAGAAGTATAGTGTAAATGTAACGGCTAATGCAAAAAAAGATTTACGAGAGATTGTATCATATATTTTACAAAATAATCCTCGAAACGGTTTAAAAATATTGGAGAAGATAGAAGCAAAAATAAATACATTGGACCATTTTCCGTATAGAGGTGCCTATGTGCCTGAATTGCTGAAGAAAAACATAAAAGAATATCGGCAAATAATAGAATCTCCCTGGAGAATAATATATAGGGTTGATAAGGATATAGTAACGATATTATTAATAATAGATTCGAGAAGAAATATACAAGATATATTAACACAAAGATTAATAAAATAAAGGTACGGGCAACTTCTCATTAACCTGTTTTTTTATGCTTCCATCAAGAGCCGTATAATCTTCAGCAGCTTCTGGAATAAATCGAATTTCAAAACTCATATTTCTTCTCTGATTTTTTCCCATGAAATATTGTTCTTGGGATCATATTCTCTCAACCTTTCTTCCACCATGTTTTTTATCTCAAATTGTTCAAATGCTTCTTTAATATTTTTTAAATATTCATATTCATCATAGGAAAGCATGACCGCTTCCATATTATTATTTTTTAATATATGTACGGCCTTTCCAGAATCTGACAATTCCCGGACAGTCTGGGTAAGTTCTTTTTGAAGCCTGGTTATGGGGACCATTTGCTTAGTTTCTATCAACATACATTTCTCCTTGTTAATATACATAGTATACTATGTATATTAACATAGTATCAAGCCTTTTTATCCGTGTATGCTTTCGCCCAGCGCTTCGTTACAGGCGCAGAGCTGCAAAGCGGGGCGGAATGGCCGCACGGGTCTTGAGGCCGGCAGGGGGGGGCCGGGATTCGTCATTTCCAGGCTATTTTTATGGTCTTTCCGTTCATAACGCAGTCTGATAAATACAGGTTTATTAAATTTTGATATTTTATTCCGGTATTATCAGCCTGCTTTTTAAAATACTCTATTGTGTCTGTATCAAGCCTTATGGTTATTTGTTTCCGTAATTTCCGTATATACAGATTTTTCTCGGCTTTTGAAAAGTCATATTCAGCCCTCATTGTCATTTTCTCCATAGTATTTTTCTTCGCTCTTTGCGGCTTTTCTTGCGGAAATTATTCTAATTTGTTCTTTTTCCTCTTTATAACAACGGCATACAATTAATACATTCAATAGTTTGCTCAATCCCAAAATGATGAAACGGTCCTCTTCTTTTGAGTGATCCGGGTCATAGATTATTTTTGCTGCCGGATCATAAAAAACTGTTTTCGCTTCTTCAAAAGAAACTCTATGGATTTTAATATTCTTTTGGTTCTTATCTTCATCCCATACAAAATATATCCTATCCATAATTATATTGTAATTATATCTTATTTATTTTGTCAATGATGAATGAGACTGCGGAAGCCAGGCGGGGGTAAAAAAAATCCGTCCGGCTGTGGAGCCGGACGGAGCGTTTAATCATTCCGGGTGAGGGAAGTCCTCAAACCGCGGGAGGCTTGCGCCGGATTCGGCTTAGAAGGAAACCGAGAAAATAACCGGTATGCTGATGGCGCCGGTGATTACCGCTTTATCTTCTGTACCGTCATCCTTAAGAGTCTTTTTGTTGGTGCCGGTATAGGTAACGCCGGTCTTTATGGTCGCTCCGGGCGTGACGGTGGTCTGGAGACCCACGCCAATGCCGTAGGCTTGGTAGTCGGTATCTTTGATTTCTTTGTCGTCCTTGTCTTTATCTTTGCCCTTATAGTCAAAACCGCCTTCAACCTGTGCGGCAAAGATGTCGTTGATGGCATAGTTAAAGGAGAGATATGACTGCACTTTGAGGCCCTCTGTCGACTTTAAGGTGGTACCAGTGGTATCATAGGAGAAACTCTTCCCGATAAGGAAGTCAAGGATAAAGTTTAACGAAATTGGGCCGGATGCGTATTTAGCGCCCAGAGCGGGAGCAATGCCGCCGTTATAGGTAAGGCCTTTAACCGTTCCGTTATATGTCTCATCAGTCACACCATCTGCCTTTTTATCAAACAGGGCGTGAACCACCGTATTCGGATCCTTAATAGGCAGGTAGTATTTTGCGCCCACGTCAAAGGTAAGGCCCTCAACCGCGGTAAGGGCAAAAGCCAACTGAGCGAAGGTAGGATTAAAAGAATCATCTGTAGTAATTGTTTTTGGGACCAACGTTCCTTTTTCGTTGTCTATTTCATATACTGTTGATGTGCTTGCCTTGGTGTAGAGCGGGGGTTTTTGGCCGTAATACTGGGCACGGACAAGGCCGATGCCAGGAATGGCGAAACCGGCGCCAGCCTGAATATTCTGCCAGACATACTGCGCTTTTACATCCGAGTTGTTACCGGGCTTCGCATTCAGAGCGGCGATGTCTTTAAGACCGGCGAAAATGGTTAGACCCTCTACGGGAGTTACAACCGCCGACGTTCCCATGCCGGTGTTGTTGATTCTCGTGAAGATAGCGTCTTCTCCGGGTCTTCCGAGAAACGTCAGGTAGTCTCCGTACCAGTCGCCCTTGCCAACCTTTCCGCGAAGAACGTCGTTCACGTACTTGCCGGCTTCAATCTGGATTATATCCAATGGCTTGATCCAGAGTTTGAGGTTATCCCCAAGTGCGAAACCAGAGTTTCTGAAACGTAAGTCGCCCTTGTAGCCGGCCCTGCCGCTTTCGGTTGTACCCTCAATGTTGAATTCAAAATTCAGCTCGCCAGCCCCGTTCCTTCCAAAACCGGTTACAACCTCCGTCGTGCCGTCCTGCATCAGAGCGCCAACGGGCACAAACGCGGCGCCCGCGCCTGCGGAAATGTTTACTTCAGCGACAACAAGCGCGGATGCAAGAGCGAATACTAGTGAAAAAATTAGTAATTTTTTCATATATCCTCCTTAAACAAAAAACGTGTAGGGAAAACGGACAACGTCCGCCTGCTTCCCCGTTTGCGGGTATGGAATCCGCATTTCAGCGGACTTTACCCTAATATATACAAAAAAGAATACCATCATTTATAACAGTAGTCAATACCTATTTTAAAAATTTTACGTTTTTTAGCTTTTTTTGACATAAAATCCATTCAATACAGAGTTAAAGAACCATAGTCAGCGGATTTCGGAGGCGGAGGGTCAGACCTGCAAACCGCTGCGCGGTTTGCTTGGCAGTTTGCGTAGCAAACTGCTGGCTGCGGACCTGTCCGCAGGGGTCAGACCTGGGCTTAGTCAGGGGGCTGACTAAAGCC
Source organism: Treponema sp. (assembly GCA_031288005.1). The sequence goes on along the minus strand of JAITSE010000022.1, from coordinate 34,181 downwards.
CAGGTTAGGGAAATAAGCGCGCGGGGTTTTCAGCAAGCTGGGGACTAAAGATAAGGGTCCACAGATGCGGACAAAATTCCGGGTCTAAAAAGCCCGGCGCGGATTAAGGGGGACAATGAGCGCTATTTTCGCAAGTTTCCGGTTGCGGCGATAATTATAGGGGCCACTCCGCCGATGGCGGCGGCTATTGCTCCAGTTTCCAGCCCTTTTAGGGCAAAAAGGGCGCTTAATCCGAAGCCAGTTAAGCCCAACGTGAACGACAAAATCTGTCCGAGGGTAACATTAAATGGTTCTTTGTACTTTTTATGAACATCGGCGGCGGCATGAGCCTCCGCCATTTTCATTAACCGTTCCGGGTAACCGGCGTCTATCTCTCCATACACCTTTAAGACCTCCGGCGGCGGCAGCGGGCCGGAAAAAAATTCCTGCCGGGCCAGTAATGCCTGAAGTTCAACGTTGCTGTTTTGGGGCGGGACGAGAGATTCTTCCTGCTTCCTCATACATTGCGGTCCTTAAATTGTTTCCGGCAGCCCGAAAAGCGCTGCCAACGGCATACCAGGCCGAATTCGGAGTTGTTTCGATCTTTTCCTGGGAAGGCGGGAATAAATTTAGACTTCCCATGCCTTTTATAAAGCTGTTCATCCTTAGAATATACGGCGGATTTCAAAAAACCGCAAGATGAGACCGCGTGCGGTCTCCGGTTTCAGCCCCGCTCCCTGAGAATAGCAATGAGCTCGTCTATTTCCTCTTTCGTATTTACCTCGGTGACGCACCAGAGAATGCGGTTTCCCGGCAGGGGATAGCCGCCGAGGATGCCGCGCTCCTCAAGAAGGCGGAGCGTCTTTTCCGGGGCGGGGCAATGCGTGACGAACTCGTTGAAGAACTCGCCGCCGAAGACAAGCGAAAAACCCGGAAGCGCGGAAATTCCCCGGGCCGCGTAGACCGCCTTGGCATGGCATTGCCGGGCGGCCTCGACGAATCCCGCCTCCCCCATCACCGAGAGGTATACCGCCGCGGTAAGGGCGCAAAGGGCCTCGTTGGAACACAGGTTGCTGGACGCTTTTTCCCGGCGTATATGCTGTTCCCTAGCCTGGAGGGTCAGCACAAAGGCCCGTTCCCCTTTGGCGTCGATAGTTTCGCCAACTATCCTGCCAGGCAGCCTCCGCATAAGGGCGCTTTTGCAGGCCATGAAGCCCAAGTAAGGGCCGCCGAAGGCCAGAGGCAGGCCCAGGGGCTGGCCTTCGCCTACAGCGATGTCCGCGCCGTGTATGCCGGGGCTTTCCAGTATTCCCAGGGACATGGGATTTATCCCTTCCACAAGCAGGGCTCCCGCGGCGTGTACGATTTCAGCGGCTTTGGGGGCGTCCTCTATGAGACCGAAGAAGTTCGGGTTCTGAAGGTAGAAACAGGCGGCCTGACCGCCGGCCAGGGCTTGCTCCAGCGCGGCTAGATCGGTTTTGCCGTCTCCGTCAAAGGGAACGAGGGCGACAGGAACGCCGCTGCCGTGACAGTAAGTTTTGACGGTTTCGATGACCTGGGGGTGGGCGGCGGCGGAGATATACACGCCGTTTCCGCCGCGTTCCCGGCACATATTCACCGCTTCCGCCGCGGCGCTTGCCCCGTCATAAACCGAAGCGTTGGAAACATCAAGGCCGGTGAGTTCGCAGATCATACTCTGGTATTCAAATATGGATTGAAGTATGCCCTGGCTGATTTCCGCCTGGTAAGGCGTGTAAGCGGTAATAAAACTCTCGTTGGCGGTAATCCGTTTGACCGCCGCGGGAATGTAGTGGCGGTACGCGCCCGCGCCCCGGAAACACACGGGGAAAACCTTGTTTTCCCCCGCCAGGGCGCGGATCTTCCGCTCCGTTTCCATTTCTGACATTCCAGAAGGCAGGCGCAGTTCTTTGACCATGACCTCTTTTGGAATGGCCGCGAACAGTTCGTCAATGGAGCTTCTGCCCATGGCTTCGAGCATGGCCCGCCGCCCGGCTTCGGTATTCGGGATGTAAGAACCCATAATCGCCTCCCTATTCCCGGGGAAGCTGGTCCCTGTATTCCGCCGCGCTGAGAAGCTCCTCCCCGGCAAGCTCCCCTTCGGCCCGGATGAGCCAGGCTTCGTAGGGCGCTTCGTTAATCAACTCCGGGGAATCGGCAACGGCCTTATTGACTTCTTTTACCGTCCCGGTAAGGGGGCTGTAGACTTCCGAAACCGCTTTTACCGACTCGACATCCGCGAAGGAAGCGCCGGCGCTCAGGGAAGCCCCCGGTTCAGGCAGACCGGCAAACACAATATCCCCCAATTCCTGCTGGGCAAAGTCGCTGAGGCCGATCTCGATGAGGCCCCCTTTCAGTATCCGCACCCATTCGTGGGATTTGGCGTACTTCAATTCTTCCGGTAAATTCATTTTGATTCCTCCATTCTTTCAGACATTTTCAGACAGTTGAACAAGACCAGTTTTTGGCTCCGGCCTTAAATTTAGCGGTAAAACGGAAGCGCGCATATCTCCGCCTCAATCCTTCTGCCCCTTACATCCGCTTCTATCCGGGTTCCCGGTTCGGCGCAGGCCGCGTCCACCAGGGCCATGGCCAGGGCTTCTTTCAAATATGGACAGAAGGTCCCCGATGTTGTCTTGCCCACAGACGCGCCGCCGGGTTCCCCGCGGCGGAAAAGCTCCGCCCCTTCCCTGATTATGCCCTTGCCGGTAACGCGCAGACCGGCCCTGACGCGAGAGGGCTTTTCCCTGCCCAGGAGGGCTTTCTTCCCGGTAAAATCCGCTTTGCTCATCTTGACGGCAAAACCCAGGCCGGCCTCGAAGGGCGTTACGGTTTCGTCCATCTCGTGACCGTAAAGTGGCATAGCCGCTTCAAGCCGCAGAGTATCTCTGGCCCCAAGGCCGCAGGGGATGAGGCCCCTGTCTTTTCCGGCTTCAAGAAGCGCCTCCCACAGTTTTTCCGCCTCTTCCAGGGAGCAGTAGAGTTCAAAGCCCGCTTCCCCGGTGTATCCCGTGCGGGAAACGATGCAGTTAATGCCCGCAGTCTTGCCGTTTTCAATGAGGGTGTAATATTTTTCCGGGATGTCAGCCGAAAGCTCTGAGAGTATGGCTTCCGCCTGGGGTCCCTGGAGGGCTATCTGCGCCAGGGAATCGGAGCTGTCCTCAAACGAGACTTCCAGACTGCGAAAGCTGTCTAGACTGCCCCGGCTGCTACTGCTGCCCCGGCTGTCCAGGGATGTTCGTATCCAGGCGACGTCCTTTTCACGGTTGGCGGCGTTTACCACCAGCATATAGCGGTCTTCCGCCATTCTGCATACCACCAGGTCGTCAATCACGCCGCCCTTCTCATTGCACATCAGAGTGTAGCGGACCCGGCCAATGCTCATGTTGGAAAAATCGTTGGTGAGTATGTGTTGAAGCGCGGCCAGGGCCCCCGGGCCTTGAACGACGAATTCCCCCATGTGGGATACGTCGAAAAGGCCGGCTTTTTCCCGGACCGCAAGATGTTCGGCGATAAGGCCCCGCTCGTACTGTATGGGCAGGAGATAACCCGCAAAGGGAACAATTTTTCCGCCGTGAGACAGGTGCCATTGATAAAGGGGAGTTTTCTTTTCCAAACCAGCCTCGCTTTAGTTCTATACTATAGAAGAAAACCGGAGGGTCCGCCTTTGCGGAACCGTTGCTCAACCCGTCTCTACTTTATACTAGTCCCTTGCAAGCCGCAAGCCTGCAACCCTTGCGGGTTGCTTGGAGTTTTGGAACCTGCAAACTGTGCGGTTCTAAGGCTGTGCAGCGGTTCCAAAACTCCCCGGACTGGTTCTCCGCACTTCTCCCTGCAACCCTGGGACTAAAGTCTCTTGCGGGTTGCTTGGAGTTTTTGCCCCCTTCAGGGGCAAAAACTCCTAAGCAAGCTGAGACTTGGAACCTTCGGTTCCAAGTCTCAGCTTGCACTGGTTTTAGCGTTAGTTTTTAAGCTTGAACCGCACGGGATACCGGTAGATTACTCCAACGGGGACGCCGTTAGCTTCCGCGGGCTTTCCCCTTCGGCCACGGAAGGCATTGGCCGCGGCTTCCCCAAAGCCCAGGCCCGGCGGGTTTTCTTTCAGCACGGCGATTCGCTTCACTTCTCCCCGCCGGTCAACGAGGAGTTCCAGATAGGCCGCGCCTTCAAGACGGGAACGCAGGGCTATGCCGGGGTAGACGAGCGCGGCGAGAATGTCCTTTTCACGGAAAACCGGGAGGACTGAGACCCGATACATGGGGAGGTACTCTTCCCCGCTTTTCGCTTTCTGGGCAGCCTTGGCAGCTAAAGCAGCCGCCGGCGCTGTTCCCGGATCGGGCGCTTCTTCCGTTTCGATTTCCGCCGCGGCCTCAACCGGGGCTTCCGCAGCAGCCTTGGCAGCTAAAGCAGCCTTAGCAGTCTGGGATTCCGCGGGCCGGGCTAAAGCTGTTTTAGACGGCGGAGAAGGCGGCGCTTGAGGCGGTTCTTTTTCTTCCTTAAAAAAAGCAAGTTTCATAAGCGCCGGCGCTTCCGTCTTTCTCCGCGCCATGAGCGGAGCGTCAAGGCTGGGCTTAAAAAAGAATATCAGCAGGGCCTGGGCCGCGGCCGCCGCTGCGAACAGAACAAGCCTGGCAAGCTCAGTCTTACGCATCTTTTACGCCCAAGCTGACTGCCCGGTATTCGAGGAATTGCAGGATTTCCAGAACTTTGTGAACCTGTGAAAACGCCGCGTCCCGGTCAGCTATGATGTGCAGGCGTGTATCCGGTGCGGTCCGGCAGAGCTTGGCCGCCGCGTCCTCGATGTCCTGGACGCCGCAGGAAAGGCCGTCCAGGTAGAGAACTCCGGCGCGGTCTATCCATATCTCCAGGCTTTTTTCCGCACCGCTTATCTTTGCCGCTTCCGCTTCGGGGTATGCGATTTTAGCTTCCCGGCGCTGGCCGTTCAGCGCCGCCAGCATGATGAAAATGAGGAGCAGAAAGGCTAGATCAGACATGGAATAGATACCGGCGGCTCTTTCCCGTTCCCGGCGCAGTTTCATTGCTCCGCGCCCCCCTCATGGTCCAGAGGAGTTTTCTTCAAGGCGAAAGAGAAGGAATCAACTGACAGCTTCCGCGCCAGTTCCACAAAGGAGACTACCCGCTGCCAGGAAAGCCCGGGGGAGACCGTGAGGAGCACGGCGGAGTTTGGCCTGAGCTCAAGCGCGGCGCGGAGGAACTTTTCGGTCTCAGCGGCTGTAATGACTTCTCCCCGGCGCAGGATATTCCCCGCGGCGTCAAGTTCAAAGCGCAGAGGCTCTTGGTCCTGGATCAAAGGGGCGGAATCTTTGCCGGGCAGCTTTATCAAAAAGCCCTTGTCTGCGCTGAACCCGGCGATAACGGCAAAATAGACGATCAGCAGAAAGGCGATGTCGCTTGAAGCGCTTAATCCGTCAAAGGCTTTGCGCTTTTTTCTTGCCAGGTTCATTCCGGCCTCTCTTGAAACGCGGGAGCGGTCTTTGCGCGCCCCTTTTCCGCAGCAAGCCCGCTTATCAGCTCCGCGCAGCTTTTCTCCGCATCCGCGGCGAATTTGTCAACAACATGGCTGAACAGGGAATGCGCGATCATGGCGGCAATGGCGATGATTAGCCCGAAAACAGTGGTGATCAGCGCCTCGTAGACGCCGCTGGCCGCGGTCTGCGCGCTTAACTCCTCCGCTTCGGCAATGGACTTGAAGGCCCCTATCATGCCGGAGACAGTCCCCAAAAAGCCCGTCAGTTGGGCAATGGAGCCAAGGGCCGTGAGGAAGCTGAGACCCTCTTCAAGGGAATTGATGCAGCTCCGGGCTTCCGCTTCCGCCGCCCGTTCCATGCGCTGTTCGTCAAGCTCCGGGCTCTTCACGATGGCAAGGAAAATGCGCGCCCCCATGCGCCGCCTGGCAAGCCCCGAAAGATAGTCCTCCGCGCCGGAAAGCTCCCCCGCCCTGATAAACTCCCCGGCCTTTTCTTTTATGACGCCGAAGCGCGGGCCGCTGCGGAGAAAGTAAATGAGCCGTTCCAGAATTATAGCTGTAAGCGCCGCGGAAAAGAAAAAGAGGGGCCACATGAAAGGCCCGCCCATCCTGAACAGCTCCATCAGCGAAAAACGCGCGGTTTCTCCCATGCGGCCTCACTTTACCGCGGGACTGCTCTTATGCGGCGGGCTTTTTATCGAATAAGTCATTCTATATATATAGTAGAATCTAGATAGAAGAATCCAGGCTGAAGCCGGACCCAAGCCTCACTGCGGCGGCTCAGTTTTTTCCCCGCCGCCGGCCTTTTGTTCCGGCTCCTTCTTTGCCGGTCCGCCGGCGCCAAGTTTGCGGTTATAGATAAAAACGCCCAGGGCCGTGATCATGATGGCGTCCATCAGGAAATTTTCGGTTTTGCCGCCCAGTGTAAAGCCCGTAATATGCCGCAGGACGCTGTACGCGGCTATGACAAAGGCCAGGGCAATAAGAATGCGGAGCAGCCACGTCCGGGATATTTTCATGCGTCCAATATAGCCGTTTTCACGGGTTAAAGTCTATGAGCGGGGGTGAAAAGCTTCTAAGTAAGCCGTGAGACCCGCAGACCGGGGAACGGGTTCCTTGGCGGTCTCAGGTCTCTTAGCGGCTTACAGACGAACGGAAACTTTTCCTCGGGGAGAAGAAACTTTTTCCTATCGGGAAGAAACTTTTTCCTATCGGGAAGAAACTTTTTCCTATCGGGAAGAAATCTTTTTCCCCCGGAGGAAAATCTTTTTCCCTCGGAGGAAAATCTTTTTCCCCCGGAAGAAAATCTTTTTCCCCCGGAGGAAAATCTTTTTCCCTCGGAGGAAAATCTTTTTCCCTCGGAGGAAAATCTTTTTCCTCAGGAGGAAAATCTTTTTCCTCAGGAGGAAAATCTTTCCAGGAAGATTTATTTTCCCTTGCTAAGAGGATTTCACCGCATCGCCTGAGTCCAACGCGCTGCCCAGCGAAAAGGCTCCCGGCCCTTTGACAGGCTGCGCGCTTTTTCATATCCTGTTGAGAAGGAGAAATTGATATGCTGCTGTCTGAATTAGGAAATCCCGCCGCGGAACTGCGGGGAAAAATCGAAGAAACCTGGAGGCGTCTTTGAAGCCGCTTCATTTGGAAGCAGAATAGCGGAACTTGAAGCGAAGACCGGGGATGAGCATTTCTGGAGCGATCCGGCGGGGGCCGAAAAAGTTCTTGCGGAGCTAAAGGCGCTGAAAAACCGCTGCGAGCCGTGGAAAGAACTCAAATCGCGGATAGACGATCTTTCGGTTCTTTTGGAACTGGCTGTGGAGGCGGAAGACGAATCGCACAGCGCGGAAATCAGGGCGGAACTCGAAAGCATTGCCAGGGCATATCAGAAGCAAAATATTTTCGAGCTTATGCCCGGAGAAGTTGATAAAAACGGCTGCTTCTTGACGATTCATTCCGGCGCGGGAGGAACCGAAGCCTGCGACTGGTCTCAGATGCTGTACCGGATGTATCTCCGCTGGGCGGAACGGAAGGGCTTCGCCGTGGAAGAAGTTGACCGCCTGGACGCCGAAGGAGGCATAAAGTCGGCAACCTGCCGCATTGACGGGAATTACGCCTACGGCCGCCTTAAAGGGGAGTCCGGGGTGCACAGGCTGGTGAGGATTTCTCCGTTTGACGCCAACGCCCGGCGGCATACTTCTTTTGCGTCGGCTTATATTTTTCCGGTCATAGACGATACTATTGAGGTGGAAATCCGGCCCGAAGACCTGCGGGTGGATACTTACCGCTCAGGCGGCGCGGGCGGGCAGCACGTGAATAAAACCGACAGCGCCGTCCGCTTCACCCATCTTCCTACGGGCATCGTAGTGGCCTGCCAAAATGAGCGGAGCCAGATCAAGAACCGCTCCATTGCCATGAGTATGCTCAAGGCGAGGCTTTACGAATATTACCGGCAGGAAAAGGAAAAGGAAAACGAGCGCTTTGCTCAGGAAAAAAAGGATATTTCCTGGGGCAGCCAGATTCGCTCTTATGTTTTCCAGCCCTACACAATGGTAAAAGATTACCGGACCAAGGCGGAGCTTGGAAACATCCAAGCGGTGATGGACGGCGATATTGACTATTTTATTGAGGAGTATCTGCGTTTTGCGTGGAATAATGCGCGTTCATAAACGGCAAAGCCGGGGCTGTGTTTTTATTTTCACCTTTCTTTTCGGGATCTGCGTTTTCATTTTTTTTCCCTGCGAAGCCTTTGGGACAGGGAAACAGGATGAAGCCGAAACCTTAGTTGAGCCTATCAATACCGAATGGGCGCTCTGCGTTACCGCCCTGGATGTTTCCGCCCTTTCCCCAGCCCGGCGGATCATCGGAGAGGTTCTTCAGGCGAATATTACGGCTTCCCTCAATGAGATAGATTACCGTCTCAGGATTTTCCCGGAATATACATATTATGAGGGAACGGCCTGGTCCGCAGCGCGGCGGGAAGCGGGGAAAAAGCTGGCGGCCAAACGGGATGAGCGGGATTTGCTTTTATATAAAGGCAGCGCCGGATGGAGTTACCGGAAGTCCCTGGAAGCCGCCAATAAAGAAATAGTTAAACTTGAAGAGGACTTAAAAAAAACTGAAGCCGCGATACCGGAGATAGGGCTAAAGCCGGCTTTTAAGCTCATCAAAGAAAACGAAGATGGAATCTTTCCATCCGCCCCGGAACTGGGAAAAGAAAAACAGTTTTGCCTGAGCCAGAACGCCGACGCTTTTCTCTCCGGGAAGGTCACGGAATTCCACGGGCGGCTTTATGTTATCCTGCGGCTTTATGCACGTTACGCGAATTCGTATATCTATGAAGACAGCGGCATATTCTCCCCGGAAGACATCAATCTGACGTCAGAGGAAATTTCGGGACGCTTGGCCGCGGCTATCGCCGGAACGGAACCCGCGGCTGTACAAGTTGCGACGATTCCAGAAGACGCTATGGTGCTAATCAATAATGCCTACGCGGGAAAGGGAAAAACGGAAATACTGGAACGCTCCCCTGGAAAGGTGGAAGTTTCAGTATACGCGGAGCATCACGCATCCCAAAATTTTTCCATGGACCTGGCTGCGGGGGAATTTGTCGAGTTGTCGCTGCAGCTTACCCCCTTGGCGGAGTCGGTTTTCATGGTGGAATCGTCCGGCGAAACCGCGGGTTCCCTTTATCAGGGTTCCATGTACTTTGGGGAAATCCCTCTGGAGGTGAAACTGCGTCAAAATCAATACGAATATTTTCAGGTAATTACTCCGGCGGGCGAAACCGCCCAAGCCGTCATTTTTGGCGCTGTGGAATCTGGTCCGGTCCCTATGATTTCTCTGAAACCCATACCGCCAAAGGGAAAAAAGGATGTGGACACCGCAAGACGGAAATATTACGGCGCTTACGGCAGGTTCTGGCTGCTCCTGCCGGCAGCGTATGTTTTACAGGGCTTGTCATCTACTATGGCGGATACCTATAACAGAACGAATAATCTTGAATTGTACGACAAGTCTCTTAACGCATACTATGTCAGTATGGGCGCCATTGCCGCCGCGGGAGGTTTCCTGCTGGAATCTTTTATCCGGGAAGCCATATATCTGGCGGTTTCTACCAAGCATGAACCAAAGCTGTCAAAGATAAAAAAAAGCGGGGGTTGAATATGGGGATAAACGGTTTTAGGGAGCGGCTAAAAAATTTTTTTGGCGTCCGGGACGCGGCAAAAGGTGAATTTTTTGATGAGCTTGCGGACCTGTTGGTGGAAGGAGATTTTGGGGCCGCCGAATCCTATAACACTGTAGAAAAACTGCGGGAAAGGTGCAGAAAGGAAAAAGTTTCGGACCCTGAAGGAGTGCGCCTGGTTCTGGCGGCTATTTTGGAGGAGCTTCTTGCCCGAGGGCTTTCCGGCCCAGAAAGGGCAGCCTTTCCCGATGACGGCGAGCTGGCAGTCATCCTTCTTTTAGGGGTGAACGGCGTAGGGAAGACAACCTCGGCGGCCAAGCTGGCATCTCTGTATATGAGGCGGAACAAGCGGAAGCCGATTTTGGCTGCGGCGGATACTTTCCGGGCCGCCGCCGTTGATCAGCTCAAAATACACAGCGAAAGGCTGGGCGTGCGGGTCGTGGCTCATAAACAGGGAGGAGACCCGGCGGCAGTGGTGTATGACGCCCTGGAAGCGGCCCTGGCCGGGGGAGGTGACCTCGTCATAGCGGACACTGCCGGACGTATGCACACCAAGACCGCCCTGGTAGAAGAGCTGAAAAAAATAGACCGGGTTGTGGAGACAAAAACGGCGGGCGGGCAGTATCTCAAGTGGCTGGTTTTGGACGCTACCACCGGACGGAACGCATTGGCCCAGGCGGAAATATTCCACGAAGCGGTAAACCTTGACGGAGTAATTCTTACCAAATTTGATTCTTCCGCCCGGGGCGGCGTAGTATTTTCCCTGGCGGAGAGCCTCATGCTGCCGGTACGTTATGTCTGCGACGGAGAGAAGTATGAAGACATCAAGCCCTTTGACCCTTCATTATATGTCAGGGAATTTACCGGCCTTGCCTAGCGGTTCGCCGCGTTTTGCGCAGAAAACTCCTGGTCTCTGCCTGTTTATGAAAACGCGGGTCAAAAGACATAAGGAGTTCCCTCTCCGGAATATTTTTCTTGCGGGATTTTTCGCCTGCGCCGTCCTGGAGCTTTACGGAGAACCCAGGTGGTTCATCTCCAACGCTGCTGGGATGACTTTGGAGTCCGCTTATACCCGTCTTGCTCTTAGGAGTAAATACGCCCTTATGATAGACAGCCAGCCGTCTTCGGCCATCCCGGACCGGCTTAGACAGTTCTACGATCCTTCATACTCGGTGGAAATCAGGGTTCTCTACGAAAACGGAGAGGAATCCCGCAGGCAGTGGCTGTTCGTGGGTGAAGATGAGCGGATACGCCTGGTTGCGGTGTTCAACGCCGGCCCGCTCCCGGAAGATGCGACGGCGGCGTCCGTTGAAGCAGAGGAGCCGTATCCTGAAAAACCGGACGAAGCAGGGGAAACAGAGAAAGCTGACGAAGAAGACGAAGAAAAGCCTGATCTTTCGGGCTTTATCGAAATTTACAATACCGAAGAGCGGATATCCGAAGAGCACCAGATAGATTCCAATGGCGAAGCCCGTATCATAACATATTTTTACGTTAATCAGACCCTGGTGCGGGCTGAAACAGCGATAAAAAAGCCGGCCTCCGAAGAAGACGAACCGGAGCCTGAAGCCTACTGTACCGATTACTATAGATACAGCCGTTCCGCTTCCCTGCGGGCGGTGGAGCGGGTATACCACCGGAGCGAAGAAGCCGGAGACAACCGGGCGAGGCTTCCTTTTCCCCACATGGTTCTTGACGCAGCCCGGCAAACCAATTTTGTCAGACCTGTGCTGCCTATCAGCTCTGACTTTTTCCAGGATATACTCAAGGATGAAGGGGACAGAGTAATTTATAATACCGACGCCCGGGGCCGTATCCTTACGGAAACCCATAAAAACGAGGCCGGAGAGATCGTTGGGGAACTGCAAAACACCTGGACCGGAAACCGGCTGACTCAGGTACGCTGGACATCCGGGGAGGACGAGAGGATTACCGAATACGAGTACAACGATGACGGGGACCGGATTTTGGAAAAAAACATTAACAAGGAAACCCTTGAACGGGTGATCCGCATATCAGGCGATCAAGAAATAGAAGAACTTTATATGGATGACCGGGTGGTACTCCGGGCGGTTTGGAAAAACGGCCGCAAAATATCAGAAAAACGGGTCCGGGAGGAAATACAGTGAAGGCTTTCCGGTGGATAGGCTTTGTCGCTGCCCGCTATGTTTCCCTGGGCCGCCGGGGACCGCCGTCTCCATCTTCTGTTTTCGCCGTTCTGGGCATCTTTACCGGCGTTCTTGCATTGACGGTGATCCTTGCGGTGATGAATGGTTTTCAATTGGGCTTTATCGAAAGCATCGTGGAAATATCATCTTATCATGCCAGGGTGGAACCTCTGCCCGATACATCTGTGGGGCTGGCTCTGGCTGAAGAAATACGGCGGCTTCCCGGCGTGGTTTCGGCAGTTCCCTTCCGGGAAATACAGTGCATAGCACGGGGAAACCGGGATGCGCAGCAGACGGCGCTCGTCCGGGGCCTGCCGCCCGGCGTCCTGGAAATGGACGGAGGTATGGCGGAAAAGCTGGAATTTACTTCCGGCTCTTTTGATTTGGCCCGGAACGACGCGGTTATCCTTGGGGCGGAACTTGCCAGGCGTCTTGGCGTGCGGGCAGGGGACGGAATAACTCTAGTTTCCCTTTCAGGGTTTTTTCCGGCGGAGGACGCGGAGGAAGGGAATTACTTTTTCACCGTAGCCGGTATTTTTCGTTCGGGGTTTTATGAATACGATTTAGGCTGGGCTTTTATCAACAGCGAAGCCGCCGGAAACATAGGCGGCGGCGCGGCCCCGCTTTCCCTGGGGATAAAGTTCCGCAGCCGCTGGCAGGACGAGCGGGGTATGGAAGCAGTGCGGCGGCTGGACGAATACCGCGTCTTGCGGGAAACCGCGGGGGAGGAAATTTTGCGCTCCTGGCGGGACTATAACCGGGCCTTTTTTGGCGCTTTGCGTACGGAAAAACTGCTTATGTTTACTCTGGTGGGCCTCATCTTCATCGTGGTGGGCCTGAATATTTTTCAAGCCCAGCGCCGGGCTGTCTTGGAACGCCGGGAAGAAATCGGCCTCCTCAGAGCGCTGGGCGGCGGCGGCAGGGAAGTAAGGCTTATTTTTGTCTGGGACGGTTTTATTATAGGCTTTTCAGGAGCCGCGCTGGGTATGGCGGCGGGACTTCTTGTTGCGGGCAATATAAACGCGGTTTTTTCCATTCTTGAAGGAGCGGTTAATTTTTTCATTGCCTTTCTTAATATGGCGGCGGCTTTTTTCACCCGGGACGCATCAATAATGGACGATAATTTCGCTGTTTTCTCCCCGGCTATTTTTTACATAAAGGAAATTCCTTCCCGCATCATCCCCTGGGAGGCGGCGCTCATTTTTCTGTTCGGCCTTCTTTCAGCGCTTCTTGCGGCGTGGTTTGCCTCTGGCAAAGTTTCCCGCACCAATCCATCGGAGGTTTTGCGCTATGAGTGAGCCTATTTTATCGGTTGAAGGCATAGTGAGAAGTTTCGTCTCCGGGGCGGAGACCCTCTTTATACTGAGGGGGGTCAGCTTCATGGTAGAAAAAGGAACCACCACGGCCATAAGCGGCCAGAGCGGGAGCGGGAAAAGCACCCTACTCAATATTCTTGGAGGGCTTGACCGCTGCGATTCCGGCGCCGTAACTGTAGCGGGCCAGGAGATCACGGGACTTTCAGAAAGCGGACTTACCGCCTACCGGAGCCGGAGGGTGGGTTTTATCTTTCAGTTTCACTATCTTCTAAAAGATTTTACCGCTCTGGAAAACGTAATGATCCCAGGCTATATGGCTGGCATGAAAAAGAAGGCGGCTCTTGAAAAAGGCCGGGCTCTGCTGTCGGAAGTAAAGCTGGAAGGCCGGCTCCATCACTTTCCTTCCCAGCTTTCAGGCGGGGAACGCCAGAGAGTCGCCGTGGCCCGGTCCATGATGAACGACCCGGATCTCATTCTGGCTGACGAGCCCACGGGCAACCTGGACCCCGGAAACAGCGAAGCTGTGGCGGAACTGTTGTATGCTGAAGCCGAAAAATGGGGGAAGACCCTTATCGTCGTTACCCACGACGAAAGAATGGCGGGCCGGGCCATGATCCGCTATACCCTGGAAGACGGCCGCCTTGTTCCAGCGTCTCAGGAGTCCGCCCTTTCGCCGGCCCATTCCGGGCAGGCTGATGCGCCATGAAAAGCCGTCCTGAATTTTTTATCGCCCTTCGCTGTCTTCTGGGCAGAGCGAGGGAAGGAGGCCGTTACCTCCGGGGAGCCGCCGCGGGCATAGCCCTTAGCCTTGTCCCCATCATCGTAACCATGATCGTGGCGGACGGCATGATCCGGGGCATCACAGACCGTTATCTTGAATTGGGAACCGGCCATATTAGAATTTACGACTACCGGGACATCGGGGAGCGCGGGGAAGACGGCCAGGATAAAATTGCGGGCTTTCCGGGGATACGGGGAGTGTGGACCGAGCGTCAGGGGCTTGGCGTGGTGATGAGCGGTAAAGGCGGGGCTAAGGCGGGCGCTACGATCCGGGCTGTTGACCCCTCTTTTTGGACCGATGAAGGAAGCCGGCGTTTTCTGAAAACCATTGCCGGGAGCGCGGAGCTTTCAGGCGGCGGGGAAGTCCTTCTGGGAGAAGAACTGGCGCGAATCGCCGGGGCCGCGGCGGGAGATACGGTCTATATTATGAGCGTCCGGGTCGCACCTGGAGGAAGAAATATCCCCCGGACCCTGCCTTTCATTGTCCGGGGCATTGTATCATCAGGATACCGGGAACTGGACGCTCTGTGGTGCATCATGGACTACGAAAGCGGTCTTGCCCTGCTTGCCCCGGAATTATCCCAGACCTTTATAACCGCCAAGATTGCCGAGCCATACCGGAACGCCGGGGAAACCGCGCTGCTAGTGAACCGCGCCCTGGGCTCAGGTTACAGGGTTTACACATGGAAGGATATCCAGCGCGCCCAGTATAGTTCCTATGAATCAACCCGGCAGTTGCTGCTGTTCATCATGGCCCTGATAGTGCTTGTCGCTGCGGTGAACGTTTCTTCCGCCACCTCCATGCTCGTGATAGAGCGGCAGCGGGACATTGCGGTCTTGAAAGCCGCGGGGGCAAGTCCGTCCGCAGTCAGCCGGATTTTTCTTTGGGCGTCTTTTTTAACCGGCTTCTGCGGGGCCGTTCCGGGAATAGCCGCGGGCCTTCTTATCGGGCGTTTTATTAACCCCATAATTCACGGCATTGAAAAGTTTCTGAACTTTTTTTCCGGTCTCTTCAGCGCCGCGCCGGTACGCATACTGGATCCCGGCTATTACCTTGAAGTCATTCCAATCATCATTGACTCGAAAGCCGTGTTTCTCATCGGCTTCTTCACGGTTCTCTGCTCTGTCCTTGCCGCATGGATGCCCTCCCGTCGGGCCGGGAAAATACGGCCCCTCGAACTGCTGCGAAGGTTCTAACCGGCTTCTTTAGAGGGACAGACATCCTTCAGGGCGGGAAGCGGCTTCAGATGAAGTACATATAGGAATCATCGGGGTCCACGGTTCCGAGGATTGAGGCCAGACTCTCCCTGTCTATAACGCCGGCGATACGCTCGTTGAGGCGGTCGTAGACCGTGAGCCTTATGCAGCGTCTGATTTTTGACTCCGGGACCCCGGGTAGCGGCGGGTCCACTATCAGCATATCGCCTTCCAGGACCCGCAGCACGTCTCCGATGATTATGTCATGAGGATGGCGGGCCAGGACATAGCCGCCAAATGAGCCTTTCACGGAGCGGACAAAGCCGGCCCGGCGGAGCAGAATCACCACCTGTTCCAGATAGCGCACCGAGATTCCCTGGCGCTCCGCCACGCTTGCAAGGGACACATGAGGCTCCCGGATGTTTTCGGCCAGATCGATGAGAAGGCGTATGCCGTAACGCCCTCTGGTCGATATTTTCATATCGTATACTCCGGCGTATCCATGGCTTTATAGGCATCCACAATATCCGCAAGGGAAATGGAATCCACACACCCCGCAATCTCCTGGTAGAGCTCGCTCCAGGTGTGCTTGCCGCCGCAGGTCGCGGCTTTTGGGCAGTCTATCGAATTGACGCATTCCACAAGTTCCATGGAGCCTTCAAGGGTACGCAGGATGTCGCCAGCCCGGATATCCCTGGGGTCTCTGCCGGGCGTGTAGCCTCCCATTGGCCCCCGGATGCCCCGGATGATGCCCGCTTTTCTCAGGGGAATGAACAACTGTTCCAGGTAGCCGTCGGAGATGTCCGTGGCTTCCGCAATGGAGCGGGTGCTGGCCGACTGGCCTTCGGGGAGCAGAGCCATATAGAGCAGCGCTTCCAGCGCGTAGCGCCCTTTAGTGGAAATTCTCATAATTCCGCCTCTTTTTTCCGCGCCTCTGTCCCGAATGAGCGGAAAGCCTGCCGCAGGTCCCCGATAATATCCTCCGGGTCTTCTATTCCAACGGAAAGCCGGATGAGCCGCTCGTTTATCCCCGCAGAAAGGCGCATCGCTTCGGGTATGGCGTTATGAGTCTGCACAATGGGATAAGTTATGAGGGACTCAACCCCGCCAAGGCTTTCGGCAAAGAGGATGAGGGAGACCTTCTTGAGAAGGACCGGAGCAAAGGCGGCTTCTTTGAGATAAAACGAGATCATGCCGCCAAAGCCCCTGGCCTGGCTCAGACTGAGCGCGTACTGGGGATGATCTTCAAAGCCCGGGTAGAAAACTTTTTCCACCTCCGGCTGTTCCCGCAGCCAGCGGGCAATTTTAATGGCGTTTTCCGCGTGCTTTTCCATCCGCACCGCCAGGGTCTTTATGCCCCGGAGGGTCAGCCATGCGTCAAAGGGGGCAAGCGCCGCGCCTTCGCTCTTCTGTATGTTTCTGAGAACCGGCTCCAGTTCCTCAAGGGAATGAACGATGAAGCCCGAAAGGGTGTCATTGTGGCCAGCCAGGTACTTGCTACCGCTGTGGATTACAATGTCGGCCCCTTTTTCCAGGGGGTTTTGAAAATAAGGCGAAAGAAAGGTGTTGTCCACAATGAGAAGCCCGCCCAGCTTATGAATAAGCTCCGCGCAGCGCTCTATGCCGGTTACTTTCATCATGGGGTTTGAAGGGGTTTCGATGAAGAGGGCTTTTGTTTCGGGCCGCAGCGCGGCTTCCACTTTGGCGAAATCGCTTGTGTCCACCCAGGAAAAGGAGAAGCCGTAGCGCTCGTAATAGCCGCTGAACAGGCGGTAGGTCCCACCGTAGAGGTCTTCCGACACGATAAGGTGGTCTCCCGGGTTGAAGAGTTTGATTGCCGCGGATATGGCCCCCATTCCGGTGGCGAAGGCGAGGCAGTATTTCCCGTTTTCAAGGGAGGCTGCGGCCCGCTCAAGCCCGGCACGGGTGGGATTCGTCCCACGGGAATAATCAAATCCCGTGCTTTCGTAGAGGCCGGGATGCCGGAAAGTGGAACTCTGATAAATTGGCACGCTTACGGCGCCAGTGAGCGGTTCGAATAAAGCGGCGCCATGCACGGGGCGGGTGGCGGGAGCGTATCTTTTGGTACAGCGGTTGTCTTCCATGGTGAATAACCTATGAAAATTATAGGATATGGCGAGAGTATTGGCAAGCCTGCAATTCTGGCAAGACATGGCCAAAGCCGTTAAGTTAAAAGGCGCTGGCAGACACGCATTACGAGTCCTCTCGCAAGCAGACATTTAGACGAAATTAGCGCTAAATTGGCAAAAGCGTATAAAAAGCATTTGAAAACAGAAGCTAAAACATATATACAATTAAAAATCACCGTCTGATAATAGCGTTGTTCGATAACTCCAGTTATCGTCGAACCAGAGGTTCGCCAAATTCCTTATAAAAATCGGCAAAATACGGCGGGTCCTAGACCCTGCATTTTGCGAGGCTTGTTCTTCGGAAACTTCGGAAACGCGGAAACAAGTTTCCGATGTTTCCGCGTTTCCGACGAACAAGTCCAATGAACTTGTTCAACCAGTAAATATGTCTAAGCTATTGTAAAGCGGCTCTTAATTTTCCGTTATAAATATTTTTAAAAATAAAAGGACTTATATAACCATATAATCGCATCCCATAAAATAAAATTACTCCTGTAATCATAAATCCTTTTCCAAGTGATGTTATTTCATTTGCGTAATAGTCTCTGCCATAACCATAATATGAAGATGAATGATCTTCTACCTTTGCGGACATCCCGATGCCGGCAACTAATCCCACTAAACCTAATAATTGGCCGGATAATTGTATGGTTCCGCCGCTTATATCTCCTTGAATATATGAGCCTATTCCAAATCCGCTTAATAAATTTACAACGAACGGTATTCCAGAATCTTTTTTATGTACGTCCAATAAAAATAATTTTTCAGAAGGACTTAACGATGCAGACTTCGCTTCTATTAAATCTAAATTTTTATTCACTCCTCCTTTCAATAAACCATGTACTTCGAGAAAAGCATTTTCATCCGTATAAACTATTGCAGACAGCGAAAAAAATATAATTAGAAACATTATTGTTTTTATCATTGGCATTGACTCCTTCATCTGTTTATAAAAACCGCCCACTGCTTATAATTATAATAGGCTATATTTTATTTTTTTGTCAACTCCAATTAAATTTAACAGTAAACGCGCCGGCATCTGGAACTCTTGGACCGTCCGTCAGTTTTCCGGCGGTACCGATACTGTTCTTATATAGAGTCTTGCTTGTCTGAATGGCCCGTCCTATGTTGTCCACGGTAAGTTCTGTTACAACTCCGGTTCATGGGATTAAAGGTTCCAAAGTCCCAGCTTCCGGTTCCGGGCCTCTTGTTCCAAGGCGAGAAATTCATCAGCAAATTGAAAGGCGAAGTTCGTGTAGGCCCGGGCGTATCCCTCCCGGACGAGGGTCGCATTGAAACAGCCGCCGTCTTCAAGATAGATATAGGCCAGAAGCCGCCCGTAACGGTCCCTAAGCTCCCGGTCAAAGGCGAGGTATACCTGCCGGCCCAGAAGGGCGGCTTTGGTGAAAGCGCCGGCTTCCTTTCCGAAGCTTTCTTCAGGACGCCTGGGGTGTACGGTTTCCGGGGTGTCAACGCCGATAAGCCTTATGGTTTCCAACTCCCCCAATTTGGGCGGGCGCTGAAAGCCGCCAGCTATGCGAACTTTCACGGTATCGCCGTCAACATAGCCGCTTACTTCGGCCAGAATCATCCGGCTGATATCCGCAGAGACTGTGGAATTCAAGCCCCGCCTTCCCCCGGGGCCAGGCGCCAGGTTTACCTTGTAAAGGCTGGCGCTTTCCCGTTCCCAGGACTGGTCAGCCTGGTCCGGGGCCGGGGGTTTGCAGGTTAGGCAGGGAGCGTATCCCGAACGGAGCGCCACGGCCAGGCTTATAGCGATTTTGGAGTTTCGCAGGAAGGAGCAGTTTTCCCTGTGGTAGCTCTTCCCTGACTTTGTCACGTAGACCGTGCTTTCCCCGTCAGGTCCTGAGTTCACGGCGTGGGCCGCCCGGTTTGCCGCAGAAACAAGGGCCGCAGCCAGAACAAAGACGAGCAAAGTCCGGCGGATAAAAACCGGTCCGCTTTTCATGTTTATATTCATGCCCTTCCTCCCACTCCGCCGCCCGCGTGGTATATAATTTGATTGGACTTGATGAAACGCGGTTCTATGAACCGATAGTTCTATGAACTCTTAGTTCTGCGAACCGATGGTTAGACAATAGCTGCTTTATTAGAATTGTTCGATAACTTCAGTTGCGGAAACATCGGAAACTTGTTTCCGCGTTTCCGATGAACAACTCTATTATATGGGGGCGGTTTTGCCGGCGCAAGGCCTGTACGCCCTGGGGAGTAATTGGTATGAATACATGGACCGAAGAAACGGACAGCCGGGCGAGGCTTATAAAAACAGCTTCTCTTATCGCCCTTTTCGGCAACCTTGCGCTGGCAGCGCTAAAAATCACTCTGGGGATCAGAGCGGGAAGCCGCGCGGTTCTGGGCGACGGTATAGATTCTTCCGTGGATGTTTTGATTTCCGCGGTTTCTCTTGTTGTAGTCCGCGTGATTTCCAGGCCCGCCGACAGAGAGCATCCCTGGGGACACGGCAGAGCGGAAACAGTAGCCTGTGCGCTGCTTGCGTTCTTCCTTTTTTTCGCCGGGGCCCAGTTGATTCTGAATTCGGGCCGCGCTCTCCTCTCCGGGAAAGCCCCGGAAGTCCCGGAGCCGGCGGCCTTCTTTGCCGTTTCCGCCTCAATTCTGGGCAAGTTGGCTCTCGCCCGGATTCTGCGTTTCTTGGGAGAGAAAGCCGGCTCGATCATGCTTAAGGCCAACGCAAGAAACATGGCCGCTGACGCCGCAGTTTCCGCCGCGGTTCTCCTGGGTCTAGTGATGTCTATGGTTCTAAAAACTGGCGCTGTCGATTCCGCGGCAGCGGTTTTCATCGGCCTGTGGATCATCCGGGCGGCCGCGGGCATCTTTTTTGAAGCCAACGCGGAGCTGATGGACGGAAGCGCCCGGGCGGAATCTTACCGGGCAGTCTTTGAGGCGGTTCATTCGGTTCCCGGCGCGGGCAATCCGCACCGTACAAGGATGCGGCGCATAGCCGGGCTTTGGGATATAGACATAGACATCGAAGTGGACCCCAAGCTTACTGTTTGGGACGCCCATATCATCGCCAGCCAGGTGGAGCGGGCCATTAAAAACCGGGTGGAAGGAGTCTACGACATCATGGTCCATGTGGAGCCTCTGGGAGATTCCCTGGGCCAGAAAAACGAGGGCTACGGACTTAACGAAGATCGCATCAAAGATGGCGGCGGCTGAAACCGCGTTTTTCTGGCGGGACGCGCGAAATTAGAAAACATAAAACTCTATTGTATTCCCCCGCTTTTCATAGTATCGTAAATTCATGGCTCAGGAACCAGTCCTGTATTCGATTTTAATGTCCTACGCGGGTAAACGCCGCTCCCCTTATATTGATATTGCCGCGTTTATCACTTTTCTTGAAAAATACGCGGCCAGTATTTCAGCGGAAAATCCGGAATGGAAAAAATGGGCTTCCGGCACAGCGGAAAAATTTCACCATGAACTGTCCTCTCTGGTAGAAGCCCAAAAATGCGAAGTGGACAAAAGCCGGCGCCTTGTGATGCTTGACTTTTATGCGGAGCTTATCCGGCCTTTTTACCAAAACACGGAAAGAAACGCCGCCATCCCTTTTCCTGACGAAAAATCCCTGGGAACAGCCCCGCGGGACAGCGAATGTCTCATCCTAAATATTCAGGAAAACCTGGCCGGATATATGCAGGAAGAGCGGAATGTGAAAGTTCATATTGTCAAGATTGTTTTTCCCGCCGATATTCCGCCGGCCCTTGTTCCGCCTGACGCCATTCCCAGGCCCCTCTTGGATGCGGCTCTGCTCAAAATCCACAGTTTTCTGCGGAGCCAAAACAATAAGGACTTTTTCCAGCGCCGGCTTTTGCTGCAAATGCAGGGCAGGGATCGCCTGCTCAGAGACGCTATGAATATGCTGGAAATGCGCCCTCTGGACTGCATCCTGCAAATTCAGTGCGCGGCGGAATTTTCATGCCTGTTTTGGGCAGCTTTCTGCGCCGCCGTGAAAAGCGAACTGAAAAGAAAGGAAGAGTTTCTATCGTCAGATATTGCGGCGTTTCAGGCGGTTTACATAGTTGAAGTATTCTCCGCGGCGTTCAAAGAGATGGTAACAAAAAAAAGGGAAAGAGACGCGGCTCTGAAAGTCCTGGAATCCAAATTAGTTGAGCCTCCTTATCTCTATACCATGGACGAAATTGTTAAATTTACCGGCCCCTCGGGACGCTCCCTTCTGGGACAGTATTCGGAAGAAGATCTGAAAAACTATCTTAACTCCAAAGCAAGCGCCCCCGGCGGCGGAAAACTGGCGGAACTTCTCATTTATCATGATAAAAACGGCGGTCAGCTCTTTATCAACAAACAGAAAGTTTTTCCTCTGTGCGTCCGGTTGTCAGGCAGGGCCCGAAACCAGGTAATCAAAGCCGTAGGAAGCCGCTGGTCCCGCATTCTGCGGGATTTCAGGCGCGAACCCGCCATGGAAAAAGACGATGAGTTTGACCGCCTCCTCAAAAAATACACAGCGCAATTTGCCCCCAGCCTCATAAGCCTGCTGTATGACAAAAAAACATTCCTTGTTCAGTGCGAACTTGACGGGGCCGCGGGAAAAGCCCCTCTCGCATCGCGCTTCTTCACGCCGGAAGGAAATCTGCTCCCCATGGAAACCCTGCTGATGATCAGCCGGAAAAATCTTCTTGCCGACACACGGATTCTGCTGCCCTTTTGGTATTCCGTCCCGATTCTGCTGTCTATACTTGCTTTTTTTAAGCGCCTGCGCTCAGGCGGCAAAAGCAGCGCCGCGCCGGAAGAAGACTTTTCAGACGGCGCGTCTCATCCGCAGGAAAACGGCGGCCAGTCCGGGGCGCAGGCAATAAAAGCCACAGCCTCCCAGATCATACAAAGCCTGCCTGACAAAAACAAAAATCTTGACGCCGCGCTGGCCGGCCTTGAAAACAGATGGCGCACTCTTTTGGATGCGGAATCAAAAAGGAGCCTTATCATAGATATAAAATCCCTCATCCGGGATCGTCTGCGCCGGACAATGAAACTTAAATTTAATCAAAACATCACCCTGAAAATTGTCGGGGATTTGGCGGCCTCTATCTATGCGGAAGTTCCCGCGATAAAACAATTAGGCGATGAGGCTTCTATAACAAACTACATCAAACTCTATATCGCAAAACTTCTGCTGGAAGATAAATTTTAATTTTCCCGCACCGCCATCAAAGCGCCACGCAGAACCGCCGCATATATATTATGAGATGAACAGCATTAACAATGTCCTTGTTAAAATTATTATTGAAGGAAACCTTGTTCAGGAACCCGGACTGCGCTTCAGCCCCGGGGGAAAACCGCTCTGTACGCTCAGACTTGCGTCAAACAGCTTCTACAGACAGGATACAGGCTTTGAAAAAAACGTCCGCTTTTTTGATGTGGAAGCCCAGGCGGAACTTGCCGAATACTGCCTAAACGAGGGGCGCAAGGGCCGGGGAATCCGGGTTAAAGGCCGCCTGAAGGAAGCGCGCTGGAAAGGCAGAGACGGCAAATCATATTCCATAGCGGCTGTTGCCGCGGAGCATATCGCTTTTAAGCCTTACTTCATTCCAGGAGGGGGAGGGACTGAAAGTCCCCAGTCTCCCCCTACGGCTGGGCCCTGAGAATTGCTTCGGGCTTACGCCCGGCAAGTCTCCGGTCCCAGCCTACCCCCTCAACGGGGGATCCGCCCCCGTAACGCCCCCGTAACGCCCCCGTAACGCCCCCGTGCAATCCGGCGGAGCCGGATTGCAGGTCTAAAACCGGAAATATTTGCATTTCTGAAAAACCAAGTTTTTTGAAAAACAAGTTTTTCTTGAAAAAATCGTGTTTTTCTTTAAAAAAAATTTGCAATATTCCGAAACATCGTTTAATCTTATAGTAACCCCCTATTTCTGAGGGGGAAATCAATCTTGGAGTTTTTCCGCCTAAGCGGGAAAAACTCCTAAGCAAGCCGCTAAAACTAAAGTTTCTTAGCGGTTTGCAAAGGAAAATTGTATGAGTGTTTTTGAATCGAAAAAGGCGCCGGCCTTGGCAGCTAAAGCGGCCCCCGGCGTCTTCGCGGCCTGCGCCGCGGCTCTGGCCGCGGCCGTGTTCGCCCTGGCCGGCTGTTCCTACCCATCCGCGCCCACGGGAGCGGACGAACTGAGCCTCGCGCTCCAAGCCTCTGCCAAACCCAACGCGGACGGCACGATAAACGTGGTTGTGCCGCTCCCAGCCGGGGGGGGGGGGTCAGACCCTGTAACCTCTATTTCACGCTCTTTGAATACGGCGGGCGTGCGCTATGACATTGAAGACTACGAAGTTATATTTAGAAATAATTCAGAAGCGGCAGACCTCGGCAAAGCCCAGACATACTACCGGGGAAGCGGAAGCTCCGGCAAAGGCTTTGTAACAGTCCCCGTATATCCCGGCCACAGCTATGATGTCCTCCTCATTGGGGGAAAAGACAAAGTCCTGCTTGCCGCGGGCTACACAGCCGGAGTGTCAATTACAGCGGGCGTGGCAAACACAGTCACCATAACTGTCTACATTCTCTCCCCGCAGTGGATAAACCCCGCTGCTGATGACACCGACACGAACAAAATAATTTATCCCACAGGCGAATCCCTTACTCCCGACAATCTTATTGCCAACCTCAACGACTTCCAGTTCACAGTGACGGGGCTTGCCAGCGGATATTCAGATACATCTCTTGTCGAGGTGAACAGAGGTGGCCGCTTCATTCACATTGCGCCTAAAGCTAAAGAAGCAGACTCCCTCCCCGCTGTCAGTTCCGAAACCACTACCTTTCAGGTGGATTTTAACATCGCAAAGTTCGTTCCCCTGATCTACGCGGAAAAAGGATACATCACCCTGCAGAGCTACTACGCGCGGCTTGAGCCCCTGCCCGGGCAGGCATCCACCGAGGCCGGCTTTTTCAAGCCCGTCAACCTGATAGCCGTGAACGGGACGACCTCCCCTCAGTTAGGGCACACATCCGGCAAGTTTAAGCTGATCGATTCCGGCTACGCCGGCAAATCGACTGGCTACATCTCCTTCATCAATACTTTAACCGACACGGCAAGCGGCCGGTTCACAGCGAAAAACGTGGAAGGCATCCTGCGCTTCGAGCTGTACTACAAAGCCTTCGGCGGCCCCGCGACGGTCAGCGACAACTGGACCCAATGGACCATCCGCAACGGCCTCAGCTCCGCCCCGGATGACGGCGAAGGCGCGGGCGGCGACTTCAGCGTTCTGATCGGAACGGGCCTTCCCCCCGGGCTGACCAATGTCGATGTTCCCAACGGCTCCCTGGACCCGGCGGGCATATTATCCTTCTGATATAACGGAGAAAAATCTTATGAATGTTTTTAAAATGGCGAGCGCCAGGGCTGCTTTAGCTGCCCGGGCAGCTAAAGCAGCCCTGGCAGCCTTCGCTCTTGCGTGCGGCCTTGCTGCCTGTTCCTACCCCTCCGCGCCGGGCGCGGCGCAAGGCGCGGACCCCGCGGCCCTGTTCCCTGACGCGGCCGGCCTTGTCCGCGTGAGCATCCCGCTCCAGTCCGGGGGAGGGTCAGACCCTGTAAACTCAATTTCACGCTCCGTATACGCACCGGGCATAAAAGTTGAGGCGGACTTCTACGAAGCCATCTTCAGGACCATTCCTCCCTCAGGCGGAACCCTTCCAACCATCGTAAAGCCCTATTACCGCGGCACAGCCAACAAAGAAGACGGCTACATCGCCATCTCCGTCATTCCAGGATATTCCTACGATGTACTGCTCCTTGCGGGCTCCAAAGCCTACAACAGCTACACCCTCCTGGCCACGGGCTATACGCCCAACAAGTCAATCACCGCGGGAATGGACAACGTGATTAACATAATCATGAACAAGACGGCCCTTCAGTGGTGGACCAGCGAAACCGACACCGCCAACAATAAGCTTGACACCAACAACGACTTCCTGATCAAGACTGTGGACAACACCACAGGCGGCGCAGACGTTGGCGTCAGCGTGGGGAACCGCTACGTTCACCTTGACCCGTCGGCAAAGGCGGGAACAGTATCAAAAATTAATAACACTTCGGTTTTTTCCGTGCAGTTTAACGCAGGAAAACTGGCGGAGCTGTTCAAGGCGGAGAGAGCCCCCGCCGTCCCCGTCCCCACCACCGGAGGCTCCTTAACCTTCGATGACCTGCGCGTGCGGATTGAAGCCGTGGAAGGCTCAAAGGCAATTCGTTACTTTGACACGATCAGCCTGAACGCGGGCCGCCTTAGCAGCGGCGGCTCAAACAGCGGCAATGATCTTCTGCTCCCATACGATACATCAGCCGCGAAGAGCTTTACGCCCGCCGCGACCACTGCCGACTCAGGTCTCTCCAGCCTCACAATCACCTTCTTCAACACGCCCGACAACAGCTCCACGCCCGCAAACGTCCTCCCCAATAACGACAAAGAAGGGGACCTGCTCTTTGAGCTTGACTACTTCGCCTTCGGCACAAAGGATTCGGGCGGCGAACGCTGGACCATCCGCAACGGCCTTAACACGGCCACGGACACAAAGGCCAAAGACGCGGGTACTCGCACCGGAGACACGGACGGCGGCGGCATTCGCGTAATATTCGGCGCGGGCGACCCCGATCAGAGAGAGACTGTGCCTCTCCGCGTTACTAAAGGCTTATCTTTATAAACGTGAGAAACTTGAAACCTTGCAAACAGGCTCCGCCTGTTTGCTTGGAGTTTTTTGACTCTATTTGCCGCTGTTAGCTTCTTTGCGGGTCAAAAAACTCCCTGCATTGGTTCTTAGGGCTGCTTCCCGGGACCGGAGAAACCTACGGTTTCTTATGCTTTTATGGGTCAAAAACTGTAGGGCGGGGGAAAGGGGCCGTAAACCAGGGGGAAAAGGGCTGGAAACCGGGATTTCCCGTCTTGTAGTCCCGTTGGGGTCTGACCCTAATATCTTCCTCAAGTTCTTCCGGTGGTTCACCGTCCAGTATCTCCGACCAATACCAGTCCCCCCAAACGTGCCCAATCCGCCCGTCAAGCCCGTTAAATCTCTGAGCAAACACTTGTTTCACCCACTTCATAATCGCCGGAAGCTCGAACCCGTCCGCAGGCCGGATAAAGAACACAAGCCAGTCATCCTCAACCCGTAAGGCCCGGACCCTGAACCCAAACCGCCCCGCCGCCTGCCGGAACACCAAGGCGAACAGCGCCAGCGCATTTCGCCGCCTAAACAGCGGCTCCCGGTTGTTAATCCGGGAACGTACGGCGTACCAGACCCCCTGGTCGAGTAATCTTAACTTTCTCATACATCATATACGAATCGATCCTTGTAATTTGCTTCACTTGAGAATCTTGAAACCTTGCAAACAGGCTCCGCCTGTTTGCTTGGAGTTTTGGGAACCCTGCGGGTTCCCTTGAACCCTTTGCCGCTGTGAACTTCTTTACGTGGAGTTTTGCGTCACAAGCAGCCTCCACGTGGCCATAACAGCCCGCAAAACTCCAAGGGAACCATCGGTTCTACGAACCGCCGGGTTCCCAAAGCTCCTAAGCAATCCGGCCCCGCCGGATTGCACGGCATTTTTAAAAATAAACAAAATTTTGATAGACAAAATCAGTTCCCTCTCGTAAAATAGTTCATAAATTATTTATACGGAACTCAAGGAGCTGATTATGGCGCATGTACACGATTACATTCCAGAAAAAGACGCGGATTTCGACGGGTGGTTTGAGAATTTCAAGAATTATGTTGTGGAGATGACGGGCGGGCGGCCTCCTGTGTGGACGCATATTCCGGCGGAGAAGGTTACGGGGCTTGGAGCGCGGTTTGACGCGTGGCGCGCGGCTTTCCAGAAGACGAAGGGGCCGCACACGAGCGTGGACACGGAGATTAAAAACGAAGAGAAGGCGGCGGCGCTGGATTTCATCCGGCCTTTCGTGAATCAGTATCTGCGTTTCGACCCTGTGACTGACGCGCAGCGCTCGGCCGCGGGGGTGAACAATCATGATCCCAACAGGACGCCGGTTGGCGATCCCGCGACCCGGCCCGGGATTACGGGCGTGAAGCCGCTGGGGGGCGGGCGCGTGGAGCTGCACTTCAAGGATGAGAAGGTGGAGCACAGCCAGGCGATTCCTTACGGCATGAACGGCTGTCTTTTGTCTTACGCGCTGTCTGACGGGGAGATCGCGGACCTTAAGCTTTTCAAAACGACGAAGCTGCTGACGCACTCGCCTTTCGTTTTGCACCTGGGGTCTGAGGCGGAGGGCAAGGTTCTCTCTTTCGCGCTCTGCTGGCAGAACGAGAAGGGCGGCTTGGGCGATAACAGCGCTGCTTCTCATGTGGTTGTATCATGAAACTTTTGCGGCTCTTCTAGCCGAAAAAGTTTCTAAAAGAAGGGCGGGGCAAAAATTTCTAAGCAAATCGGCTCCGCCTGTTTGCAAAGGAGGAAAATTATGAATGCGGAAACTATTCAAAGTCTAATCGGCATCGCGGCGTATCTCATCGTGATGATCTTCATCGGGATTTGGTACGCCCGGCGCAGCAACTCAGACCCGGAAGAATACTTCCTGGCGCGGCGGGGTTTCGGCCCCTGGCTGGCGGCCATCTCCGCCGAGGCCTCGGATATGTCGGGCTGGCTCCTCATGGGCCTGCCGGGTGTGGCCTATTTCACGGGTTTCGGCGAGGCGTTCTGGACCGCGCTGGGGCTTTTCATCGGCACTTGCGTGAACTGGGGCTTTGTGGCCAAGCGGCTGCGCGTGTATTCGCAGATCGCAAGCAACGCGATTACGCTGCCTGAGTTCTTTAGCAAGCGCTACCACGACAAAAGGCGCGTCCTTCTGGCGGCCGCGGCGCTGATCAGCCTGGTGTTCTTCTCGATTTATGTGGGCGCTCAGTTCCTCACCTTTGGGAAGCTCTTCAGCTATGTTTTCAGCGCGAATATGACGGCTATGGTGATTCTGGGCGCGGCTATTGTCTTGTTTTACACGCTGCTTGGGGGTTTCATGGCCGTGGGAATGACTGACCTGATCCAGGGGCTTCTGATGGTGAGCGCGCTGCTGCTCGTGCTGGTCTTTTCGTTCTTTCACGCGGGCGGACTGGGCGGCATCGCGGCCAACCTTGAGGCTTTCCCGCGCTTCACAGACTTCTTCGGCATCGCGACGCCTGAGCTGGCTGACGGCGCGCAGAAAACGCTTGCCGGCGCTCCGCTTTTCGGCGCGGGCGCGGATTACGGCTTCCTCACGATTATATCCACAATGGCCTGGGGGCTTGGCTACTTCGGAATGCCCCAGGTGCTGGTGCGCTTCATGGCGGTGAAGAAGACTTCCATGATCCGGCCTTCACGGAATATAGCGATTGTCTGGTGCTTCCTGGCCCAGACCGCGGCGGTGCTGATCGGCATAATCGGGCGCGCGATTCTTGTGGGTTCAGACGGCCAACTGCTCACGGCGGCAAGTTCTGAGAATGTGTTCATCGTGCTGTCGCTCAAGTTCTTTCCGCCCCTGCTTGCGGGCGTGATTATATCGGGGATACTGGCGGCCTCCATGAGTTCTTCCGATTCCTATATGCTGATAGTGGCGTCTTCCCTGGCGAATGATATTTATAAAGATATTTTCAGAAAGAAGGCTTCAAACGCGGAAGTTATGTGGATGGCCCGGATCACCATGCTTGCGGTAACGCTGTTCGGGGTTCTCATTGCGCTGTCTGGGAACCAGTCCATTTTCCGGGTGGTTTCCTACGCGTGGGCCGGGCTGGGCGCGGCTTTTGGGCCGCTCATGCTGTTCAGTCTTTTCTGGAAGCGGACCACGTTCCCGGCGGCTGCCGCGGGGATGCTCACGGGCGGCCTAATCGTGATTGTCTGGAAGAATATTATCTCCAAGGCCGGCGGGGTCTTTGCGGTCTATGAGCTGCTTCCGGCCTTTGTCCTTTCCTGCCTGGTGATTTGGATCGTGAGCCTTCTTACCGTTCCGCCTTCCAAAGAGATTGAAGAGGAGTTCGAAAGGGCAAAAACCACGGAGTTTTAAGCCCTGCTATGGGGGGAGAGGAGTTTTTGCTCCACAAGCTCCCCTAGCAGCGCCGCCGCGTCTCTGCCCGCGGGAATCCAGTGAACCTGGGGCAGGGATTTAAAAAACGTAAGCTGCCGCTTGGCGTAGCGGCGGCTGTTCCGGGCAACAAGCTCCCGGACGGCTTCCGTGTTTTCCGCAAAGCGAAAAGACCCCGGCGGAAACGGCGGAAACGAAGTTTCCGCCGTTTCCGAGCCGTCTTCCGTGAAAAATTCCCTGTAGCCTATGGCCTTCATTCCGGGATCGTCCGGGCCGCAGCCCGCTTCCCAGAGCCGCCTCACTTCTTCGGGCAGTCCCGCCCGGAACATGGCCTCGCAGCGCTGGTTTATGCGTCTGTAAACTTCTTCCCTGGGGCGATCCAGCGCGGCAAGAAGGAAGCGGTAGGTCCGTCTAAGGCTGCCAAGGCTGCCAAGGCTGCCAAGGCTGCCAAGGCTGCCAGGGCTGCCAGGCCTGGCGAAGCCGCTCAGGGGGCGGCCTGTAAGCCTCAGCACTTCCAAGGCTCTAAGAAGGCGGTACTCGTCGTGAATGTGTATGCGTCCTGAGCTGACCGGGTCGCGGGCGGCAAGTTCTTCCATGAGGGCGGCGGCTCCCTTCTCCGCAAGCTCTTCCCGCAGGGCCGCCCGTATAGCCTGGTCCGAAGGGGGCGTTTCAGGCAGGCCCGCCGCGAAGTTGGCAAGATAGAAGCCCGTGCCGCCTGAGACTACCGGCAGCGCGCCCCGGCTGAATATGTCCCGGGCCGCCGCGTCGGCCAGGCGGACGAATTCGCCCGCGTTGAATTGTTCTTTAACGTCACGGATGTCGATGAGGTGGTGGGGGAGCCGTGAGAGAAGCTCTTTTGAAGGTTTGGCGGTGCCGATGTCCATGCCGCGGTAAACCTGCATAGAATCGGCGGAAATAACTTCGGCCCGGCAAAGAGGCCGGGGTCCGGCAAAAAGTTCTTCCAGAACGGCGGTTTTCCCCGAAGCCGTTGGGCCAAAGAGGAGCAGGACCGGCGCGGCCTCTTCCGCTTCCGCCTGAAAAGCGAGGGAATCAGCGGCCATGCCTGCGCGGTTCATCCTTCGACGCGGAATTCAACCTCTTGGGTGAAAATCTGGCGGGCCGCCAGGGAGACTACCTTGCCGTCATTCTCTTCGATTTCTTCGTCCCGGATCATGGAAAGCTGGAAAGAGCGCCGGGAGGCGGCGCAGGTGATTTCGTACATATTTTCTTTGTATTCAATCAAGTTTTGTATGGGAAATATCATGGTTACAAAATCATAGTATACATAAGCAGGTTGTGTAAAGCGGGAACCTGCGGCCGCTGAAAGCGGAGTTTGCTTACAGGTTCTTGGCGTTTTTCCCTGATTCCTTATATATTTAACCCATGAAATGCAAGCGTTTTCCGCGTTTTCTGCCGCGGGTTTTTCTTTTTCTTTGCCTCGCCGCCGCGGGAAATGTTTGTGCCCCCGCCGCGGATACGGAAGGCGGCGCTGAGGGTTCCGCATGGATCATTCCCATACGTGGGGACATAGACCCGTCTATGGCGGTTTTTGTCCGCCGGGAGGCCCGGAAGGCCCTGGATCAAGGCGCGGCTTTTATCGTCTTTGAGATAGACACCTTTGGGGGCCGGGTGGATTCGGCCTTGCAGATCACGTCGTTCATCACGTCCGTGAAAGAGGCCCGGACCATCGCCTGGGTTCACGCCGGGGATGAATCTATGGGGGTAAGCTGGTCCGCGGGGGCCCTCATCGCCTTTGCCTGCGCCGGGATATATATGGCGCCCGGAACTTCTATGGGGGCCGCCGCGCCGGTCACCCTGGAAGCGGACGGAACGGCTCAGGGCGCGGGGGAAAAGACCGTGTCCGCCATCCGCTCCCAGATTGCGGCCCTGGCGGAGCGGAACGGCCATCCTGTGAACATCGCCCTGGCCATGGTGGATTACGATGTGGAACTTTGGGAAGCGCTGGTTGACGGCGAAACCAGGGTCCTCACTCTGGCGGAACTGGAGCGGCTGGAAGCTGACGAGGCCGCCGCGGTCGAGCGGGTCGTGGAGATTTCCCCCAAAGGGAAGCTCCTCTCTCTCACCGGCGGGGAAGCCCTGCGTTACGGCCTTGCGGAAGCCCTCGTGGATGACCGGGCCGGCCTGCTTTCGGCCCTGGGCGCATCGGGAGAAATCAGGGAAAGCGCGCCCGGGGCCGCGGACGGGCTCATTTCGTTTCTCACGTCCGGGGCGGTGCAGACCATACTCATCGTCCTTGGGATCGTGATGATCTTCCTGGAAATCAACACCCCCGGCTTCGGGATTCCCGGGGTAACGGCGATCATCGCCTTTGCGCTGGTCTTCGGCTCCGGCATACTTCTTGGAAAGGCCGGTTCCCTGGAGATCATCCTCTTCCTGCTGGGAGTGGGCCTTTTGGCGGTGGAAATCTTCATCCTGCCGGGCTTTGGGATAATGGGCATTTCGGGGCTTGTCCTGATTGGGCTTTCTCTTGTCCTGTCCATGCAGGACTTTGTGATCCCCCGCTTTGAATGGGAGCGGGGCCTTTTAGGGAGGAATGTTGTGGTAGTAAGCCTGGGGATGCTGGCGGCGGTGGCGGGGATTGCGGTCATCGCCCTTCTGGGGCCGAAGATCAGGATTTTTGACCGGCTGACGCTGAAGACGCGCATTACGGAGACGGCGGGCGGCCCTGTTGAAGGGGACGGTCCCGTGGGCATAGCCCCGCCGGGAGGAGATGCGGCGCGGGATTACGGGAATCTTGTGGGCAGGATAGGCGTGACGGCCACAACCCTCCGGCCTTCCGGCAGGGTCGAAATAGACGGAGAGGTCTACTCTGCGGAGGCCGACGGCTCTTTTATCGAGCCTGGCCGGGGTGTCAAAGTTATCCGCGTACGGGGCAGTTCCATAATTGTCCGGCTTGTGTGAAATAATCCGGGGAAACCGGGGCGGGGGATAAGGCGGGGTCTGCGTTTTGGCCGAGTGTGGTTGATTATATTAAGGGGATTCTATAAGATTGGAAAATCGGGACGTAGGATAGGGGCTAATCCGTCTGGTTCGGGACCAGAAGATCGGCGGTTCAAATCCGCCCGTCCCGACTAGCGCCTTGCTGAAGGGGCGTTTTCTTTGCCGGTGAGAGCGTTGCTGCCGTCAAGCGGCAGCCTCACAGTTTTACCGCGCGTCGTCTTCCGTCCCTATTCCCAGACATATAGCTACTTTCCGTTCCCAGCCGGGGATGCGGTTGTGTATGGGAGAGTTCACCGGGCGGACCTTCCCGTTGGGGAAGCGCAGCGCCAGAGAGGTGGAGCCGCCGCCGTCAAAGTTGAGACCCTCGGAGGCTCCCAGCCGGAGCAGCAGTTCCGCAAGTTCCGCTTCGGTGGCGCCTACGCTGCCGGGCCGCCGTCCGTCCACTGCCAGAAGATAGAGCCAGCGTCCATCCCAGGACAGGCCCGCCGCGCTGCGGGGATGACGGGGGAGCGGCGCTGCGGGCGTCCGCAATCGTGTGTCTGCTGGGAGCAGCCGTGCGTCTGCCGGAAGCAGCCGCTTAGCTGTCTCGCCATCCCGGAGAACTATCCTGAAGCCGCCTACGGCATTCCGTATTCCCTCAAGAGATGACAGTTCCGCCTGGCTCACTATGGCGGCCCTGAGCGGGCCTTCGTAAAAGACCAGGGCGTCAAAACCGGGGCGGGGCCGGGAAACTACTACTCCGTTGGCGACAGCAATGCCGTCTATGGCCCGGTCTTCCTGGGTCTTGCCCGAAACCAGGCTGTAGGGATTGGCGTTTATTCCCACAAGGCAGTCATAGCGGCTGACAAAGCGGCTTACGGTGGTACTGGGGATATACCCTTCCCGGAATTCTCCCGTTAGCGGATCGGGTCCGTTCACTACGATACGCAGGCCCGGCGCTTCCAGGTCTACCCGCACGGCCCAGAGTTCCAGCCGGGGTTCACGGACTTTTCCCGCAAAGAAGGAGAGGGCCGGGGTTATATTTTCGGCGAAAGGCTCCCATTGGGGCAGTAACTCTCCGGGAGAAGCCGCCAGGGCCGGTTTTGTTGCGGGCGTTATGAGCGGTGTCGTCCGGCAGGAAGCCGCGACAAGCAAGATGACGAGCAGTTGAATGATGGATACGGGAACCGCCTTTCTGAACCCGCGCGTCATGCGCGTCCGCTCTAACGAGTGATTCCGGGGGACAGACCCGCAATGCGGGGAGTTTGGTTCCAGGTTCCATGCCGCTAAGTTCACATTCACAAACATTATAAAAACTCCTTAGCGTCCCGCAGCGTCCCGCAGCGTCCCGCTAAGAGACCGCTGAAACTAAAGTTTCTTAGCGGTCTCAGGTCTCACGGGACGCACGGTCCGTTTCGCGGGACGCAAAACTCCTAAGCAAACCGCTAAGAAACTTTAGTTTCAGCGGTTTGCATGACTCCCACGCTGTAATGAGCGGCTCCCATGCAATTTGCTTCGCAAATTGCTTAGGAGTTTTGAGACCTGCGGTCTCTTGGGCTTTTATGTATATAAAGGACTTTTCTAATTCCGCAAAACTCCCTGCACCTCTCCCCGGGGAAAAAGTGCGGGGAGTTTTGAAAGAGACCCTCTGGGGTCTCAAAACTCCAAGCGGCCCGAAAGGGACGCCCGGCCTACTGGCCGCAGGCTCCCATGCTGTAATGAGCGGCTCAGGAATCTATCAGAGCGGCTCTGATAGATTCCTGAGCCGCTCTGATAGATTCCTGAGCCGCTCTGATAGATTCCTGAGCCGCTCTGATAAATGTCAGAGCCGCTCTGATAAATGTCAGAGCCGCTCTGATAAATGTCAGAGCCGCTCTGATAAATGTCAGAGCCGCTCTGATAGATTCCTGAGCCGCTCTGATAAATGTC
>JAITSE010000089.1 GCA_031288005.1 Treponema sp. | reverse complement strand
TTAGTAGAACCCTGCGGGTTCCTTGGGGTCTGACCCTCCGGAATAAATCCGGGGAGTTTTGAGACCCCTAGGAACTTTAGTTCCAGGTCTCAAAACTCCTAAGCAAGCCGCAGGCTTGCATGGGTCTCAGGAACACGGCCCGGGCCTGCGGCCCGGCTTCTTCCAGGAATATAACTTCAATCCCTTGAAATAACAGACAGAATATAATAAAATCACCCTGCGTTTATTAATATCAATCAATTTTAAGGAGAATTTTATGGGAGACTGGTATCCTACGACGCGGGATGGGCAGCTTCACATGGTGAAAACATGGAACGCCGTCTTCAAGGTCAAAGGACAGGGCTGGGGCATCCCCC
This sequence comes from Treponema sp., assembly GCA_031288005.1. The sequence goes on along the minus strand of JAITSE010000089.1, from coordinate 9,009 downwards.
TGGCGCGCATCAATCAACTCGCGGCTGACGCGGAGGCCGCGGAAACAATTCTGGACAAGGTGAAAAGCGGGGACCGCAGCCCCGTGGAAGTGGCCCTGTGCAACGCGGCGTTCAAAGACATGGAGACCGAGGCCCGCTTCATAAAGAAGCACTACCTCTTGATGCCGCCCCTCACGGAAGCTGACTTAGCGGCCCTGCTGCTTGACCTGCCTGACACGACAAGCACGCCGGTGCCGCCCCCCGCGGGCCAGCCCGGGCTCGGCCTGGGCTATACGGGCGGGCCTCACGTGCTGGTGGTTCACATCGCGCCCATGCCCGGCACGGAGCCGCCCGACCAGCGCGGCGATTACGGCTCCGCCCTGTACCTTGGCGTCATGCCCCCGGGCGGCGCCACCCTGGAACAGGCCGCCGGGCCCAGGCACTACCTCATGGCCGAGCCAAAATCCGGCGATGAGCTTCTGCACTGCCGCTTCACGCGCCGCAAAAAAGAGCATATCAGCTTCGAGGCCCACGAAGCCGGCATGACCGCCTATTTCTGCGCCCGCTACGAAAACCAGAAAGGCCAAACCGGCAACTGGGGTCCTGTCGTGTCGGCGATTATTACATAAAGAAGGAGTGTGTATTAAAAAAACTATTAGAAAAAACATTTAAAAAAGCCAGTTAAAAAAAGTAATTAGAAAACATTGCACTTGAAAATCCAAAAATCCCGGTATATGCTGAGCGGGAATCAAGGCCGGATATTAATCCGCGGACTTTAGTACGCGGACTTTAGTCCGAAGATTGTATGGAGGAAATAAATGCAAAAAATTTTAGCTTTAAAGATTCAGGCGGGACGCCCGGGGGCCTTCTTAGCCCTCGCCATCGTCCTGAGCCTCAGCGCCTGCGCCAGGCAGACCCCGAAAAATCTCCAGGGCGGAGAGATAACCGTGAGACTCCTCACCGACTCAAGCGGCGTAGACGATAAATCTTTCAACGCCGCGGCATGGAGAGGCATTCTTGAGTTTTACGGCGACACTTGGGCTAAGGCCCGGAACCGGGGATCCCTCTACGAAGTGATTACCGCGCAGACCCAGGATATGTACATCCCCAACCTTAGGCAGGCTACGGACGAGGGCTACGATCTCATCGTAACCACGGGCTTCACCTTTGCCGATGCCATCGCGGAAGTAGCCGTGGACGCGCCGGAGCAAAAATACCTGATCGTTGACGTGGATTGGGTGAACTTTCCCAACGTCATGCAGGCGGTATACGCGGAACACGAAGGCTCATACCTTGTGGGAGCGGCCGCGGCCCTTAAAGCCAAGGCCGACGGCATCGTAAATCCCCGTTTCGGCTTCATCGGCGGCATCCCCGGGGCGACAATCACCAAATTCGAAGTGGGCTATGTCCAGGGAATCCTGTCGGTGCTTCCCAATGCCGCCATTGTGGATTACTACGTAAACGACTGGTCCAGGGCGGACCTTGCGAAAGCCCAGGCCCTGAACTGGTACGATTCCGGGGTATACGCCATTTATTCCGCCGCGGGATCCAGCGGGAACGGCGTTATAGCCCAGGCCAAGGAATACCGCGCGGCGGGGAAGAACGTATGGGCCATCGGAGTGGATTCGGATCAATATGAGGAGGGTCTTTACAGAGGCGTGGAATCCGCGGTGCTCACATCAATGATCAAACGGGTGGAGACCAGCCTGATCTACGCCCTCAACGCGGTAAAAGACAACACCTTTAGGGGCGAAATAATAACCTTCGACCTCAAAGCCGGCGGAGTGGGATATTCCGCGGCGAACCCGGCGCTCACAGGGGACATTGTTGAGCAGCTTGAAAAAACAAAAGCCCAAATCATCTCAGGCGGGATTCGCATAGCGGCAAGCAACGCGGAAGCCCAGGAACTGCCCGGCTTTCCTCAGAATTTGAAAGCCCGGGACGACGATTGAGAGACCGCCGCGTTTCGCGTTTAAAATCGCCCTAAAAACAGCGCAGGAGTTTCCGTGAATATCCCCGCAATTGAAATGACCGGCATCACGAAGGTTTTCCCTGGAATAAAGGCCAACGACGGCGTGAACCTGACGGTCCTGCGCGGCGAAATCCACGCGCTCCTGGGGGAAAACGGCGCGGGCAAATCCACGCTCATGTCGGTGCTTTTCGGCATTTACGAAGCCGACGGGGGAATCATCAAAATCCACGGGAAAGAGGCGGCTATACGCGGCCCCAACGACGCGATTGCCCTGGGCATAGGCATGGTCCACCAGCACTTCAAACTCGTGCATAATTTTACCGTCGCGGAAAACATCGTCCTGGGCCTTGAATGCCTGAACCCCTTGGGAAACCTGGACATGGCCGCCGCGGAAAAGAAGGCCGAGGAGCTTTCCGCCGCTTACGGCCTCGCCGTGGACCCCCGCTCCCGCATAGAAAATATCACTGTGGGAATGCAGCAGCGGGTGGAAATCCTAAAAATACTGTACCGGAACGCGGAGATCCTCATCTTTGACGAACCCACCGCGGTTTTAACTCCCCAGGAAATAGACGAACTGCTCCTCATTTTTAACCGCCTCAAGGCAGAGGGGAAAACCATCATTTTCATCACCCATAAATTAAAGGAAATCAAAGCCGCGGCGGACCGCTGCACGGTGCTGCGCCGGGGCAGAACAATAGATACGGTCATGGTGAAGGACGCGGACGAGATGGAGCTTGCGGAAAAAATGGTTGGACGGGCGGTCAGTTTTACTGTTGAGAAGAAGCCGGCAAAGCCGGGCCCGGAAATCCTCCGCATCGAGGAGCTGCGGGTCGATGACTCCCGGGGGCTTCCGGCGCTAAACGGCCTCTCCCTTAATGTGCGGGCGGGAGAAATCCTCGGCATAGCCGGAGTGGACGGCAACGGCCAGGCGGAACTCGCCGCCGCGATCTACGGACTTCTCCCCGCCGTCTCTGGCCGCATCTTTTTCAAAGGCCGGGACATCACCCGTACGGGCATAGCGGAGCGCATCAAAATGGGCATAGGTTTTATCCCGGACGACCGCCGGCGCTACGGCCTGGTCCTGGACTTTTACCTGTACGAAAGCATGATGCTTAAAGCTTACCGCAAACCGCCGTATACCCAAAACCTTATAGACCAGTTCGACATCCGGGCGGAAAAAGGCCCTCTCACCCGCACGGGCGATCTTTCCGGCGGGAACCAGCAGAAGGCCGTAATCGCGCGGGAACTGAGCCTTTCCCCGGAGCTTCTCATCGTGTCCCAGCCTACCCGGGGCCTGGATGTGGGGGCCATCGAATACATTCACCGGCGCATTGTGGAGGAACGGGATAAGGGTCTGGCGGTTCTCCTGATTTCCTTTGAACTGGACGAAATTCTGGGGCTTTGCGACCGTATCGCGGCGATTTCCCGGGGCGCAGTGGCGGGAATAGTCCCCGCCGAAGAAGCGACGGAGCGCCGCATCGGGGCCATGATGGGCGGGGTGGCCTCCCCGGACCGGGCGGAAGAGGGAAAGCGCCGCGCCTCTGCCGGAGGCGTCCATGTCTGAAAAAGCACGGCCCAGCTTCCGCCCAGGAGACGCTTTATTGGAACTTTTCACAGGCTCAGGACTCCTCCTTTCCGTAAGCGTGGTGATTCTGGGCTTTCTTGTGGCTACGCTCCTAATCATCCTTGTGGGCAGAAATCCCGCGGGTATGTACTCCGCCATATTTCAGGTAGTATCGGGCTGGGATCTCGTCCGGGGGACCCACAATATGCGCTACGTTGGGGAGTGGCTCGTCAGCGCCGTCCCCCTCATTCTCTGCGGCCTTTCCATGGGCTTTGCCGCCCGGACCGGGCTTTTCAACATAGGCGCCGAGGGCCAGTATATCGCGGGCCTTACAGCGGCCCAATTTGCGGCCCTCTTAGGCCCTCAAATCCCGGTCCTTCACTGGGTTTTGGCGGCGCTGGCAGGCGTCTCCGCGGGAGCGCTCTGGGGAGGCATTGCGGGTTTCCTCAAGGCCCGGTTCAGCGTGTCGGAAGTGGTAGCCACAATCATGCTGAATTATATAGCCCAGTACCTGTCCCGGTTTTTTACCCTGCTGATTCCAGGGACCAACACCTTTAGAACCCCTGATTTTCCCCAAACCGCCCGGCTCACAAGTCCCTTTCTTGCTTCCCTCACCAACGGTTCCAGGCTCAACTACGGACTTTACCTGACCTTGGGCGCGGTGATCCTCTATTGGTTCATCATGGGGAAGACCCGCTTCGGTTATACCCTGCGGGCCACGGGCTTCAACAAGGACGCCGCCCGCTGCGGCGGGATAAATGTGAACGCCGCTATAACCGCTTCCATGTCCATTTCCGGGGCTTTCGCCGGCCTTGCCGGGGCGGTAGTTTCCCTGGGGGTCTTCTCATCAGGGCGTGTGCTGGCGGTCCAGGATGGATACGGATTTGACGGGATCGCCGTGGCCCTGGTGGGGAACAGCACAGCCTGGGGGACCGCACTTTCGGGCCTGCTCTTTGGAATGCTGAAATCGGCCCAGTCTTTAATGCAGGCCCGGCAGATACCCAAAGAAATCACATCAATCATTTTGGGGCTGGTCGTGGTGTTCATATCCCTCCGCGGGGGGGCGCGAATCATAGCGGACAGGCGGCGCAGGGAAAATCTGCGAAAAGAGAGGGAGCAAGGATGAGCGATTTTTTACAGGCCCTATGGAGTATGCTCCCTTCAACGGCCATGATCGCGGCCCCCATCCTTATCGCCGCAGCCGGTGGGATGATCTGCGAGAGGTCTGGGGTGGTAAACATAGCCCTGGAGGGTCTCATGGCCTTTGGCGCCATGGGCGCGGCCACAGCCCACGTTTTTCTGGAAAGTTCCGCCGGCTTTTCCATTGCCTTGGCCCTGCTTCTGGCCGCTCTTACAGGCTGCATCTTTTCACTGATCCACGCCTTTGCCGCCATCAGCCTCCGGGCCGACCAGGTTATTTCCGGCACGGGCATCAACCTTCTGGCCAACGGGGTCACGGTGTTCTTCTGCCAGCTTCTTTTCAAAATGGACCGCACCCGCAACTATCACATGGGTATGAGCTCAGGGCCAGGCGGCGTTTATCCTACTGTCTGGATCAGTCTTGCCGTCCTGCTTGCCGTCTGGTTCGTCCTCTACAAGCGGCCCTGGGGCTTCCGCCTTCGCGCCTGCGGAGAGCATCCCCAGGCCGCCGCCTCCGCCGGTGTGAAGGTCCAGCGCATCAGGTATATCGCTGTCCTTGTCTCAGGTGTCCTGGCTGGCCTGGCCGGAGGCTGCATAGTTCTGACCCAGGACATTCAGTACACGGTGAACACCATCAACGGCAAAGGATTTATCGCCCTGGCCGCGGTCTCCTTCGGGCGCTGGCTTCCCATTGGCATACTTGGGGCTTCGATCCTCTTCGGCGCTTCCTCCGCCCTAGCCGTGAATATCGTGAATATCCCGGGCCTCAAATTCCTGCCGCCGGAATTCTTTAACGCCATGCCATACATGATCACCCTGATAACCTTGGTGGCCTTCAGCGGGAAAGACTACGCCCCCAAAGCCGTGGGCCAGCCCTACGACAGCGGGAAGTAAAAGAGACCCGCCAGGGTATCAGAGACCCGCGTCCTCAAATCACATATTTCGGGCCTTTAATTTTGCCCCGGCGGCGCCGATAAAATAACAGACGCTTTATGAACAAAACCTTCAGATATATCCTATACGCCGTTTTTTTGCTCGCTCCGGGCGGCCTCTTTGCCTATGGGGAAAAAACCTTGAGTCTGGGGGGTAAAGCGGATTGGGAAGCCGCGGAAAAGTTGGAAGGCATTACCCGGGTTGAGGATATCAGGCCAAACCCCGTACTGGTCCTGTCCTCGGCGCAGACGGATAAGGACGGCCTTGATATGGCGTTCTCCTTTGACGAAGGTCAGCCCGGTTTGTTTGCCGATCAGACCGGGCGTTATCAAGCGGCGGCCGCCTCCTCAGTATTTTCCGCGGATATGCGCTGGGCCAGGGCAGGGACAGGGGCGGCGCACTTTTTAGGCGCTTCCGCAGCATCGGGCATCCGGATTGAAGCGCCTGACCAGGGCGCTCTGGTCATCACTCCCCACTCAAGGGAGGCCCTCCTCGCGCCGGGATCGAGGATTCAGGATTTTACGCTGGAATTCTGGCTTTATCCTATGACAATGGAAAACGGGGAACAGATTCTGGCTTGGAATTCCACTCGTCTCATGGGACGGGGCAAACAGACATATCAGCGTATCCAGTGCATAAACAAAAAAAACCGGCTGCAATGGACTTTCCTGGACTTTTTCTCCGCACCGGATGAAAACAGCCATCTGACTTTTTCTGTCAAGGGCGTCTCTCCCTTGGCGCCCCGGAGTTGGAGTCATCATCTTATCAGGTTTGACGCGGCCACAGGGCTTCTGGAATATCTGGTTGACGGGCTGCCGGAAGATACCCTCTACGCAACTTCTACGGGCCATGAAGGTGGTGAAGTGTATGCTCCCCTTATAGGCGAGGAAGGCCGGCTGAACCTGGGCGGACGCTTTTCCGGGCTTATGGATGAATTCAGGCTATACGGCGTTTTTATGGAGCAGCCGCAGCTCAGGAAATACTCACGCCGGGAAGGACGTATGGAGACCCGCGTTCTCGATCTAGGCGAAGAGGGCAGCCGGATCGCCAGAATTGACGCTTTTGGAGGCCGGACCAGCAACTCCGGGAGAATACGGAAAACAACGGCTCAACCGGGAACAACGGGCGGCTCAACGGTCCCGGGCCGGGAATTCGCGGCTATTTTGGCGTCCGCCGCCAGCGAATACAGCGGGAACGGATCTTTCAACTTTGCCGATAATTCAGCGATTCGCTTCTTCATCAGGACCGGAGAGACGCCTTTCTTTGAAACCGTCGAGGACTGGCGTACCGTTGAAACCGGAGTTGAACTGGAAGAATTTTTCAAAAATAATGATTTCCGGGGCCGCTACATTCAACTGGCCGCGGAATTTTATCCTTCCGGAGACAGGGAAACTACGCCGTATCTGGAGGAACTGCGAATTGCCTATCTTGCCAACGAGCCGCCCCGGCCGCCCGCCTTTCTAAACGCCGCTGCCCTGGACGGAGCGGTAGACCTCTCCTGGCGGCCCAGCCCGGACCGGGATGTAGAAGGCTATCTTGTGTATTATGGAACAAGCCAGGGGGAATACTTAGGCGAGGACGCGGCCCAGGGACGGTCCCCCATAGACGCGGGCAAGAGTCTCACCATTCATATAGATGGTCTCAAAAATGGCGTCCTCTATTTCTTTACTGTGGCCGCTTATGACCGTGAAAACGGCGCTCATGCGGGCGCTTTCTCCAGGGAAACCGCGGCCCGGCCATTAAAAGAAGTCTACCCTGACTGAAAGTTCCGCGCTTGCACTTTAACTATGCTCCGCATATTGCGGGTTAAAACCATCGGATTAAAAAACCCGGCGCGGATTAACACAGATTATAATTTGTGCCGGACCGGAAGTCTCCGAAAAGAGAAGGGCAAGTCTCTTGGATGAGATGCGCTTCTCTCCATTACGAGATGCGAGAGTCTCCTCTATCATTCCTTCATTCTCTCAAAAAGCCGTATTCGTAGACCCTGGGTTGTATCTTTTCTGTAAGAAGGCGGAGGCGGTCCCGCAGCGTTTTAATCAGCGCGTTGTAGGCTTCGTCCTCCGACCTCGTTTTCATCGCGCCTCTGCCGCCGCGCCCTTGAAAAAACTCACGGATGTCGTAAAACGAGGCGTTGACGGAAGCCGTTTTATTGCCCTTGATTTTGGCGTGATAGTATTTCCAGAGTTCCCGCCCCGCGTCAAGGACGGCCCGCGCTTCCGGGCTGAAAGTTTTCCCTTTCAGGTAATCGCTCATAAAGTTTGAGCAGAATTTCTCCTTTGCGTCAACTTCTTTTTCAGTGAACGGAATCCAATTATTGACGCCGTGCAGAGACTGAATATTATTGTTAAACAAGGTATAAACAAGACAACTATGTTGAAATTCTGTATCTGTTTTATACCCATCATTTGGATATAGAAACTGATCACGGTCATTGATCCATGATGATTCAAACACATGACGAACAGTCTGATATATCGCACACTCTATTATATTTGATTCCGTTATTTCAATACCGCGGGGATTTGCCATTTGCTCCCTGTTGTTTAGAATATAGACAATTTTGTTCTGTTGGAAATCATTTCCGTTGGTTCCCGCCAAAAATCCTATAACGTTTCCAGATTTGTTTTTATATAACGAAATCCATTTATTGATAACATTTTTCTTTCCGTAATTGAAGAAGGCTTTATTTCCATGCGGATTATTGGCGGCATCAAATACATCGGCAATGATATTTCTAAAACACTTCTTTATGCTCGTATCCCAAATTTTGAAACCGATAGGGAATTGCCCTGAAACATTATCAAAAGTATTTGCGGGAACGACAAAACACTTTTCGAGTTTCGCTTTAAAATAGTTACGAAAAGTTTCAAAGGCGGAACCATTTAACATTTTCATCTTTGAAAATTCTCCAATTTTACAATCAGAAATCTCAAAATATATTCTGGCAAGAAATTGCGTAAAAAGTTCCCTGCCTGCCGTTCCCAGGCATGAAATATATTTATCATGTATTTTCGATTGATTAACGCCGGCTTTCCCTTTTACTCCAACACTGGACACCTCCGCATACGGCGGGTTGATATACACAATCAGCTTCTTCCGTTTTTCCGGGTCATTGATAATATCCCTCAGGCCCTCCGGCAGCTTGTCAAAACTGTCATTCAAAAAATCAAACCTGAATATGTGGGATGGAAGCAGATCAAGGTTTTCGTCAATGTCAATCAGGCTCATGATAGTTTCGATATTTCCCTCGTCAATATCGCTGGCCCACACATTGTACTTGTTTTTTAGTCCCGCAAGCAGGTTTCCTGTCCCCGCCGCGCAGTCCCACACAAAATACTCATCCTGCCAGGCCTCGCCAAAAACCTTGGCCAGATATTCTTTCGATTTATCAGCCCATATCTTAGGCGTAAAGAAACTC